>NZ_BACZ01000717.1 GCF_000333375.1 Curtobacterium sp. B18 | reverse complement strand
ATGGAGCCATGAGCACCAGCACGCCCAGCATCTCTCCCGGATCATCGCGCGCGAGATCCCGGCGACGGTCGTCGCCGAGGACGACCGCGTGATCGCCATCGAGGACATCGCGCCGAAGGCACCCGTCCACGTGCTCGTCATCCCCAAGACCGAGCAGTACCGGAACGTCACCGAGCTCGCCGCCGGCGACCCGGACCTCCTCGCCCACCTGGTCGCCACCGCGCAGCGCATCGCCGACGAGCGCGCCGGCGGCCAGTTCCGACTCGTCTTCAACACCGGCGAAGCCGCCGGTCAGGTGTCGGTGTCGATCAGCGGCTCGTCCGACCGCGAGCTCATCGCGTTCCACGCGGACGACAAGACCGTCACGTCGCTGCTCATCAAGGGCAACTACCCGCCGGTCCGCCGGCTCTTCCCCGAGACCGTCCAGGACCACGCGGTGATCAACACCGCGGAACTGGTCGAGGCGGTCCGACGGGTCTCCCTCGTCCTGGAGCGCGAAGCAGCCCTCCGGTTCTCCTTCACGGTCGACGGGCTCACGCTCGAAGCGATCGGTTCCGAACAAGCGCAGGCGTCAGAGTCGATCAGTGCGTTGCTGACCGGTGAGGAAACGGTGGTCTCGCTGAAGCCCGCCTTCCTCCTGGACGGGTTGAACGCGGTGCACTCCGAGTTCGTCCGGATCTCCTTCACCAAGACGGAGAACCCCAACAAGCCGGGACCGGTGCTCATCACCGGCCAGACCTCGCAGGAGGCCCCGGCGGCGGACGGATACCGGTACCTGCTGCAGCCCAATCTCCTGCTGCGGTAAGCGCAACAGCCGAACACTGCGCTGACGCGCTCCCAGCAGCATCAGCGCGACGACGAACAGAAGAGGAAATCATGCGCATCGGTCTTGTCGGCCTCGGTCGCATGGGCAACAACATGCGGCC
>NZ_BACZ01000718.1 GCF_000333375.1 Curtobacterium sp. B18 | reverse complement strand
GCCAGCATCGCCGCGAGGTTCCCTCCCGCGCTGCCCCCGAACACCCCGACCCGCTTCCGGTCCTTGTCGTACGTGGACAGCGTCGACGGCCGGAACACCCAGTCGAGCGCCCGTCGGACGTCGTCGAGCCCGGCCGGAAACGGGTCCGTCGGGGCGAGCCGGTAGTCCACGTTGAAGGTGACGAAGCCCTCGGACGCCAGGTACTCGCAAACGGACCGGTAGGCGGCGGTCGCCTTGTCGCCGTGCGACCAGCTCCCACCGTGGATCATCAGGACGGCGGGCCGCGTGCCCCCGGCCGCCTGCTCGGCGACCCCGGCCACCGCATCGCCCGCGACGGTGCCTCCGGCGGCCGCATCGCCCGCGCCGGTGTCTCGGGCCTGTGCATCGACCGCGACGGCGTCTCCGGCCCGCAGGCCGACCGCGTCCGCATCCGGGTCTGCCGAGGCCGAGGCCGACGCGGCCGGGGTCGGCGTCGTCGTGGTGTCCGGCGCGCTGTCCGCCGGCAGGCACACGTCGAGCCGTTGCAACGGGTCCGATCCGTACGGCACGTCCGCGACGACGTCGATGCCGTGGTACCGGAGCGACAGCGGGTAGATGACGGGTCCGGCGGTCACCGTCCGGTTGTCGTCCCCGACCGGGTCCGTGCTGCACGACGCGACCGCGCCGAGCGCCACGACCGCGGCGACGAGCGCGAGCAGCGTGCGACGGCCTGACCTCATCAGGTCAACGGTAACCCGGCCGCCACGGGCCGTCGTCCACCCACGGGAGGACCCCGCACCACACACGACCCCGCCCCACCGACACCCCCGCCCCACCGACGCCCCCGCCCCCGACGACCCCGCGCCCCGACGACCCCGCCCCGGCCCCGCCGGACGAATCCGCCCGTCGGTGCCAGGATGGGGGCGACCCCGCAGGAGGACCCGTGAGCCGTCGCAAGGCCTGGAACGCCGACCCCGAACCGCTGCTCCGCGTCGAGGACGGGTTCCGCCTCGACCGGGTGGGCCCGGAAGCCACCCCGGGGTTCCCTGGCCGGAAGATCGACGGCCTCGAGGCGCTCGCCGCCGGCGCCTCCCGCCTGTCCGCACTGCAGGAGCGCCTCTGGGCCGCGTCCACCGCGGGCGACCAGCGCCGCGTGCTCCTCGTGCTCCAGGCCATGGACACCGCGGGCAAGGGCGGCATCGTCTCGCACGTCGTCGGCGCGGTGGACCCGAACGGCGTGCACTACGCCGGGTTCAAGGCGCCCACCGCCGAGGAGCGCGACCACGACTTCCTCTGGCGCATCGAACGACAGCTCCCGGGTGCCGGCCAGCTCGGGGTCTTCGACCGGTCCCACTACGAGGACGTCCTCATCCAGAAGGTCCGGGCGTTCGCTCCGCCCGAGGAGATCGAGCGCCGGTACGGGGCCATCGTCGACTTCGAGGACGAGCTCGCCGCGTCCGGCACGAGCCTCGTCAAGGTCATGCTCCACATCTCGAAGGACGAGCAGCGCGAGCGCCTCGGTGAGCGGCTCGACCGCCCCGACAAGCACTGGAAGTTCAACCCGGGCGACATCGACGAGCGACTCCTGTGGGACGACTACCAGGCCGCCTACCAGACGGTGTTCGAGCGCACCTCGACCGCGACGAACCCCTGGTACGTCGTCCCCGCGAACCGCAAGTGGTACGCGCGGCTCGCCGTGCAGCAGCTCCTGCTCCGCACGCTCGAGGACATGCAGCTCACCTGGCCCGCAGCGGACTTCGACGTGGCCGAGCAACGGCAGCGGCTCGCCGAGTCCTGACCCGGGGTCCGTCCAGGAGGCACGGGTCGCCCTCGCCCCGCGGCCCCGGCCCGGCGGTGGGCTGGCCAGCGACGCGTCCATCGCGTAGACTCACTCGGTCGGCCTTCGACACCGTGACATTGTGATCACGGAGTGTTCTTCTGGGTGTGTGTTGCTCGAGGGCTGGATTCACGTCGATCCGCGACGGGAAGAACCCCCTCTCCGCACGCAAGCCCCCGCCGATGTCGCTGCCGGGCGCTGCGGTACGTTGCGCACCCGAGGAAGTAGTCATGGCCCCGTACAACAAGGGCGGCGCGGACAACCGCGCCTCCGACCGTGTCCGTCACCCGAACGGCACCCCTGCCGCTCGCAGCAGCAAGCACCGCGGGTTCCGCGCCGCCGACCCGTCGGCTCCGCGGCAGAAGCAGCGCTGGGACGCCGAAGAGCGTCGCGGCCGTGCGGCACAGGGCGAGCGCCCGAGCCGGCCGAACTGGGAGCCGCGCGACGGTGGCCAGGGCCGCCCGCAGCGCGACGACCGCGGTGGCCGTCGCTTCGACCGCGACGACCGTGCCCCGCGTCGGTTCGACCGCGACGACCGCGCGCCGCGCCGCGACCAGGACGACCGCCCGCGTCGTTCGTTCGACCGCGACGACCGCGCTCCCCGTCGCTTCGACCGTGACGACCGCGCACCTCGTCGCGACGACGACCGTGCCCCGCGTCGGTTCGACCGTGACGACCGTGCCCCGCGCCGGTTCGACCGTGACGACCGTGCCCCGCGTCGCTTCGACCGCGATGACCGCGCCCCCCGTCGCGACGACGACCGAGCGCCCCGTCGGTTCGACCGTGACGACCGTGCTCCGCGCCGCGACCAGGACGACCGTCCGCGTCGTTCGTTCGACCGCGACGACCGCGCCCCGCGTCGGTTCGATCGTGACGACCGCGCACCTCGTCGCGACGACGACCGTGCCCCGCGTCGGTTCGACCGTGACGACCGGGCTCCCCGTCGCGACGACGACCGCGCCCCGCGTCGGTTCGACCGTGACGACCGTGCCCCGCGTCGGTTCGACCGTGACGACCGTGCCCCGCGCCGGTTCGACCGTGACGACCGCGCACCCCGTCGCGACGACGACCGTCCGCGTCGTTCGTTCGACCGCGACGACAGCGCCCGTGGGCACTTCGTCCCCGCGGACGACGTCAAGCTCGAGAAGCTCCAGGCCGAGGCCACCGTCGCAGCCGACGTCGAGGGCGTGACCTTCGGCGACCTCGGCATCGGTGGCAACATCACCCGTGCCCTGGCCGAGCTCGGCGCCTCCAGCCCGTTCCCGATCCAGGCGGCGACCATCCCCGACGTGATCGCCGGCAAGGACGTCCTCGGCCGCGGTCGCACCGGCTCCGGCAAGACGATCGCGTTCGGTGCACCCCTCGTCGAGAAGCTCATGGAGCACGGCGGCGGCACGAAGCGGAAGATGGGTCGCGCTCCGCGTGCGCTCATCCTCGCCCCGACCCGCGAGCTCGCGCTGCAGATCGACCGCACCGTGCAGCCGATCGCCCGCTCGGTCGGCCTCTTCACGACGCAGATCTACGGCGGCGTGCCGTACGGCCGTCAGGAGGGCGCCCTCGAGCGCGGCGTCGACATCATCGTCGGCACCCCCGGCCGCGTCCAGGACCTCATGAACAAGGGGAAGCTCGACCTCAGCGAGGTCGTCATCTCCGTGCTCGACGAGGCCGACCACATGTGCGACCTCGGCTTCCTCGAGCCGGTGCAGGAGATCCTCTCCGCCACCGCCGAGGTCACGCCCCAGGGCAACCGTGCGCAGAAGCTCCTGTTCAGTGCGACGCTCGACGCCCAGGTCGCGTCGCTCGTCGCCCAGTTCCTGCACGAGCCGAGCGTCCACGAGGTCGCCGGTGAGGACCAGGCCTCGTCGACGATCGACCACCGCGTGCTCGTGGTCGAGCAGCGCCAGAAGGACCAGCTGCTCGAGGAGCTCGTCGCGGGTGACGGCAAGACCATCGTCTTCGCCCGGACCCGTGCCTACGCCGAGCGGCTCGCCGACCAGTTCGAGGACGCCGGCATCCGCGCGACCTCGCTCCACGGCGACCTGAACCAGTCGCGGCGCCAGCGCAACCTGCAGCTGCTGACGAGCGGTCGCGTGAACGTCCTCGTCGCGACCGACGTCGCGGCCCGTGGCATCCACGTGGACGACGTCTCGCTGGTCGTGCAGGCCGACGCCCCGGACGACTACAAGGCGTACATGCACCGCTCGGGCCGCACGGGTCGTGCCGGCAAGGAGGGCACCGTCGTCACGATCGTCCCGCGCAGCCGTCGTCGCAAGATCGAGGGCATCCTCGAGCACGCGGAGATCGAGGCGGACCTCGTCGACGCCGCACCCGGTGACGGGATCGTCGCGGAGCTCGCCGCGCGGTAGTCGCGAGCGGACGCACGACGGGAG
>NZ_BACZ01000719.1 GCF_000333375.1 Curtobacterium sp. B18 | reverse complement strand
GTGTTGTTGGCCGGGTGCGGCGCTGCTCGCTCGGTGCGAGGTTGTAGCGCCGCACCGGGCGGGCAACCCCGCACGGGATGGGGAAGGTCGCGGCACGCGCGCGTCAGGCGGGGAGTGGCTCCTCGACGCCGCGGCGCCGGCGCGAGGCCCGCAGGACCACGGCGTCGAGCGAGAAGCGACCCGGCCCGGTCAGCGCCACCGCAAGGGACGCCACCGCGAGGACCAGGACGTACTCGAACCCGCCGTCCTGCGAGTAGAACCCCGCGGACGCGTGCGCGAGCAGCCCGGCCACGATCATGTCGACGGCCAGGAGCACGCCGACGACCCGGGTCAGGACACCGAGCAGGAGCAACACGCCCCCGACGAGCTCGAGTCCGGCGACGAGGGGCGCCGCGACGTCGGCGAGCGGGACGCCCATGCCGGAGAAGCCCTGGGACACGGAGCCGAGTCCCTGCGCGAACTTCTGGGCGCCGTGCGCGATGAACACCACGCCGAGGACGATGCGGAGCGCGGTCAGGCCGATGGAGGTCGATGTCGTTCGCATGCCGCCGACCGTAACCGGTGACGCGTCATCGTTCACCCCCGTGCGGGGGACTTCCCGGACATCGCCAGAACATGCCCAGGCCCGGGTCCGCCGAAACGCGGACCCGGGCCTGGGCGGTCCCGTCAGGAGTCGGCGCCGCGCCCGGTCTGCTGCTGCAGGCGGTCGATGTGCTCCGAGGCCTCGGCCTTGGTGAGGTCGGCGGGGAGTTCCTCGCCGGCCTCGCGGGCGAGGGTGTCGAGGTAGCTGCGCTGCGGCCCGGTCATGGGCTCGTCGCCGGTGACCCACTGCTCCGGGTCCTTGCTGGCGTCGGTGCTGGGGTCGGGTCGTGCTCCGCCGAGCGTCTCGGGCTGGTCGGTGCGGTCGTCGGTCGGGTCTGCGTCACTCATGGCACGGACGCTACGCCGCGCCGCCGACCGGAACGCCCACGGTGGCGTCCCCCGGACACCGGCAGCACGCCGACCCGGACGTGGACACGGACACCGGTCAGCACCCCGACCCGGACGTGGACACGGACACCGGCCCGCACGACGACACGGACCCGACCGCAGGACCCACCGCATGCCCCGCACCCGACGCGACGAGACGACCGCGCGCTCAGTCCGCGACCACGGTGTACCGCACCAGGTCCGGCCCCACCGAACTCACCGCGATCGGCACCGAACTGCCGTCGCGGCGGATCCAGATCGTCGCGGCCCGCTCGTCGATCCGTTCGACCTCGTGCAGGGTGCCGTCGATCAGGACGGCAGCGCTGACGGACACGGACCCGGTGGCTGCGCGCGGGGGCAGCCCCACGACGTCGTCACCGAAGGCCGGGTACTGCCCGGGCGACAGGAACGGCGACACCGGTGTCGTCACGATCTCGATCCCCTCGTCGACCGCTCGGACCACCACGAGCCGCACCGCCTGGTCGGTGGGGAGCGCCACGTCGACGACCGGGGCGTCCGCGGAACCGGCCAGCGCGCGGAAGGCGGGCCGACCGTCGGGGGCGAGCCGCGCCTCCAGTCCGTCGATCCGGACCCGACCGCGACCGCGGGAGTCGGCGTAGGTGCCGGGCTCGATGCCGGACCGACGCGCCTCGAGGCGGGACACCACCACGCGGTCGGGGCGGTACCAGTCGCGGAGCGTGGCGGGATCGACCCAGCCGATCCGGTGCGTCTCGTCGTCGGCCGCCCGCTCGTCGAGGGCACCAAGGGGGTGCGGGCCCCGGACGGCGACGAGTCCCTCGTGCGGACCGCCGGGGGTCGGCTCGTGGTCGAGCACCTCGACGCGCTTCGAGACCTTGCCCCCGTGCCCGTCGAACGTCGCGAACGTGCGAAGGTCGGAGATCGTCATGACGTCAGATGCTACGACGAGCGACCGTCGGTGCGCGGCGGCGAGGGGACGAGCACGTGCATCTCGCCGGTGCACTGGGTCTGGTCGACGCCCTCGGCGGGACCGGCCGGCCGGGTCGCTCGGCGGGGCTGGAGGCTGTTCCGCTCGGCCGACCGGAGCAGGCGGTCGTCCTCGACCTCGTGGTGGACGACACCGTGCGGTGACCGGCGGAGCGCGGGCCGGATCGGCTCGCCGCGGCGCTCCTGCCCGGGGAGGGGGCGGGAGCGGCGGCCGTACAGGAGCTCGGAGGAGTCCAGCAGCCAGGGCACGAGCGCGACGGTGACGCCGTGCACGAGCAGCAGCTTCTTCCGGATGCGACGGCCGCGGTGGTTGTGGAGGAAGGTCTCCCACCAGTGCCCCACGACGAAGACCGGCGTGTAGACGGTCACCACCTCGGAGCCGTGCTCCATCCGGTGCGCCTTGATGTACTTGATGAGCGGCATCGAGATGTCGCGGTAGGGGCTCGGCACGATCGTCAGCGGGACCTCGATGCCGTACTCCTCCCACTGCGCGCGGAGGCGTGCGGCATCGGCGTCGTCGATCGCGACGTGCACCGCCTCGAAGCTCGCGTGCTTCGCGGCGATCGCGTAGTCGAGCGCCTTGAGCACCGGCTTCTGCAGCTTGTTCACGAGGACGATCGCGTGGTCGCCGGTCGCACCGAACTGCGTCTGGTCGTCGGCCTCTATCTCGTGCGAGACGTCGCGGTAGTACCGGTTCACGCCGAGCATGAGCACGAACAGGATCGGCATGATGAGGAACACGAGCCAGGCGCCGTGCGTGAACTTCGTGATCGTGACGATGACGAGGACGACGAAGGTGAAGGTGGCGCCGGTCGCGTTGATCGCCCGGGAACGGATGACCTGCCCGCGGTTGACCGGTTCGGCGGCGGTCCCGGCCCGGTCGTCGCGGAGCAGCCGGGTCCAGTGCACGATCATCCCGGTCTGCCCGAGGGTGAACGAGACGAAGACGCCGATGATGTAGAGCTGGATGAGGCTCGTGACGTCGGCCCGGTAGACGATCAGCAGCGCGGCCGCGACGAGCGCGAGGACGATCACGCCGTTCGAGTAGATGAGCCGGTCGCCGCGGGTCGACAGTGCCTTCGGGGCGTACGAGTCGCGGGCCAGGATCGAACCGAGCAGTGGGAACCCGTTGAAGGCGGTGTTCGCCGCGAGCAGCAGGACGGCTGCGGTCGTCGCCTGGATGACGAAGAACAGGATCGTGTTGTTCCCGAACGTCGCCGCGGCGATCTGGGCGATCAGGGAACGCTGCGGCGTCGTGGCGCACTGCGCGAAGCCCTGCAGGTCGCAGGCGCTCTCGGCGTAGTGCACGCGGGAGACCAGCGCGAGCGTGATGAGCCCGACGAACAGGACGATCGCGATCGACCCCATGAACACCAGGGTCATCTGCGCGTTGCGGACCTTCGGTCGGCGGAACGCCTGCACCCCGTTCGCGATCGCCTCGACACCGGTCAGCGCCGAGCAGCCCGAGGCGAACGCACGGAGGAGCAGCAGGACGAACGCGGCCTGGGTCGTGTGCTCGACGTTCTGCACGGTGTACGCGGCGGACTCCGCCACGGGGGCGTCGCCGGCGACGACGCGGACCAACCCGACGACGACCATCACGAAGACGGAGGCGACGAACAGGTAGGTCGGCACCGCGAAGGCCTTGCTCGACTCGCGCACGCCGCGCAGGTTCGCCGCCGCGAGCAGCACGACGAAGAGCAGGGCGAGCTCGACCCGGAACTCGTTGAGGACGGGGAGGGCCGAGATGATGTTGTCCACGCCGGAGGCGACCGACACGGCGACCGTCATCACGTAGTCGACGAGCAGGGCGGACGCGACGACGAGTCCGGCCTTCTCGCCGAGGTTCCGGTGGGCGACCTCGTAGTCGCCGCCGCCGGACGGGTAGGCCTTGATGAGCTGTCGGTAGGACGCGACGACCACGACGAGCAGCAGCACGACGAGGGCGGCGACCCAGGGGGCGAAGGTCAGGAACGCCATGCCGCCGAGCAGCAGGATCATGAGGAGTTCCTGCGGTGCGTACGCCACGGAGGACAGCGGGTCACTCGCGAAGATGGGCAGTGCCAGGTGCTTCGGGAGGAGCTGTCCCTCGAGCTTCTCGGAGGGGAGGGGATCCCCGATCAGTCGCGCTTTCAACGACCGGATCTCGTTCGTCACGAGCGGCAAACCTACTCATTTCCGGGCGCGAGTCAACACGGGCGGGTCCGGCGGTATTCCCGGTCCGCACCGGGTCGGGGGGTTCGCACCCCGGATCGGGCTTGCAGTTGACGCAGCGTCAACCTCTAGCCTCTCCAGCATGAGGGATTCGACAGACACGGGCAGTCCGGCTGCGAAAGCGCCGCACGGGATCGCCGAGGTGGCGCGTTCCGCCGGTGTGTCGAGCCGCACGCTCCGGCACTACGACGCGATCGGTCTGCTGCCCGCCACGGCGACCGGCGAGGGTGGGCTCCGGCGGTACGACGACCAGGCGCTCGTGCGGCTGCAGCGGATCCTGCTGCTGCGGGGCCTCGGGCTCGGCCTGGCCGACGTCCGCCGGGTCCTCGACGGGGAGCAGGACGACATCACGGCCCTCACCGCACACGTCGCGTGGCTCGAACGCGAGCGCGACCGGCTCGCCCGGCAGCTCGCGGCCGTGCGGACCACCATCACGAGGATCGAGGAAGGAGTGGACATGAACACCACGGACACGTTCGACGGGTTCGACCAGACACGGTTCCGGCAGGAGGTCGAGGAGCGCTGGGGCGCCGACGCCTGGGACCGCGGCGCACGCTGGTGGGAGTCGAAGGACTCCGCCGCGAAGGAGGCGTTCCAGGCGGAACAGCGCGCGATCGCGCAGGACGCCGCAGCGCTCGCCGCGTCGGGCGCGGGTCCGGCATCGGAGGCCGGCGCGGCACTCGCGAAGCGCCAGTTCGCGTGGCTCGCCGAGGCGACGCCCCCGGCCGAGCTCACCGCCGACCGGTTCCGCACGCTCGGTGACATGTACGTGCAGGACGAGCGGTTCACGCACGCCTACGAGTGGGCGGGCGCGGGTGCGGCACGCGCCCTGCGGGACGCGATGCACGCGCTGGCCGACCGCGGCCTGTGACGGACGACCCGCGCCTCCTGGCGGTCTGCCTGGAGGCGCGGGTCGTGACCGTCCGTCGGCCGTCGGTCGTCAGAGGGACTTGCGCAGGGACTCCAGGCCGTCGCGCAGGCGCGTGACGGTGTCGGAGCCGAGCGTGCCGCGCGTCGCACGCCGGCGGAGGTCCGCGCGGACCTGCTGCCGGAACGACGACAGGGCCATCTCGACCTCGCGCAGGGCGCGTGCGCCCTCGGACGGGACGTCCTCCGGCTCGTCGGCGGTCTGCCCACGCGGAGCCTGAGCGCTCGCCGCGAGGTCGGCGCGGAGGGACCGCATCGCCTCGCCCACCGATGCGCGGACGCCGTCGGCCAGCGACTTCACCGAGTCGTTCACGCCGTTCTCGACCGCGGCGATCTCGTCAGCGCGGGCGTCGAGCTCGGCACGACCGGCGTCGGTGATGGCGTAGACGGTCTTCCGGCCGTCGGCGGACTTCGTGACGAGTCCCTCTTCCTCGAGCTTGGCGAGCCGCGGGTACACGGTGCCGGCGCTCGGGACGTACGTGCCGCCGAAGCGGTCGCCGAGAGCCTGGATGACCTCGTACCCGTGCATCGGGTGGTCGGCCAGCAGCACGAGCAGGTAGAGGCGCAGGTGGCCGTGCGCGAAGACGGGGCTCATTCGGGCACCTCGCTGTCGGTGACCGGGGCCGTCGGAGCCGCCGGGGCGGTCGGGGTGGTCGGGGCGGATCCCTCCGACGGTTCGGCGACGGGCAGGGCGTGCAGCACCGCGATGTCACCGGACACCGAGTTCACCTTGAGGTCGAGCCACTGTCCGGACAGCTCGCCGCCCTGCTTGACGTAGGACCCCCGCACGCCGCGGATCTCCGAGTCGTCGAACTGCAGCTTGCCGGAGGCCGTGCTGACGGTGCACCGGTAGGGCACGCCGTCCTCGAGCCGGACGCTCACCGAACCGGACACCGTGTTGACGCGGGCCTGGTCGGGGGTGCCGTGCAGGTCGAGCACGACGTCGGCGTTGACGCCGTCCGCCTGGAACCGCGGGATCGCACCCGTCGCCACGACGTCGCCGGACACGGTGTGCACGGTGAGGGCGCCGTCGAGCTCGCGGATGGTCGTGGTGCCGGACACCGCGTTCACGGTCACGTCGCCCGCCACGCCGTCGACGACCACGTCGCCGGAGACCGTGTTGAGCGTCGCGCCGCGGTTGGTGCCGGACAGCAGGGCGCCGGCCGAGACGACACCGAGCGTGACGATCGCGTCGCGGGGGACCAGGACGCTGACGTCGGCGTGGGCCTTGCCGCGGAACGACTTCAGGAACCCGATCGGGTCGTCCCACCGCACCTGCGGGTGGTCGATGGTGAGCGTGTCCCCGTCGAGCTCGATCTTCATCGGCTTGCCGGACACGCTGTGCACCTCGATGCGCGCGGTCGGCTCGTCGTGAGCGACGACGTCGACCTGACCACCGGCGAGTCCGACGCGCAAGCGGCGGACGATCCCGGTGTCGATCACCTTCGGCTCCTCGACGAGCCACTTCTCCTGGGCCATGTTGCCTCCTCGAACTCGCGATGTATCGCGTCTGTGGAAGACACGTTATATCGCGATGTGGCGGTGTGCAACGGTTCTAGGCGACCTCCGAGGCGGCGGCGGGCCGCGCCTCCTGGGCCGACGCGGCGGCGGTGGGCTGCGCCTCGTGGGCCGACGGCGCCGCACCGGTCCGTTCCGGGCTCCACGGGAACCGACGGAACAGCGGCATGAGCGGCTGCACCATCGGGCCGATCGCGAACGCCGCGATCACGGTGCCCACGCCGACGTCGCCGCCGAGGAACCAGCCGACGACCACCACCGACACCTCGATGACGGTCCGCGCCACCCAGACCGGCCACCCGAGCCGCTCGTGCAGGCCGACCATCAGGCCGTCGCGCGCCCCCGTGCCGAAGCCGGCGCCGATGTAGAACGCGGTGGCGACCGCGAGGAGCGCCAGCCCCGCGACGAACAGCAGGACCCGGCTCGCGAGGTCGGCCGGGGTCGGGACGAGCCACAGCACGAGGTCGGCACTCGGTCCGATCGCGAGGGCGTTCAGCAGCGTCCCGATGCCCGGCTTCTGGCGGAGCGGGATCCAGAACAGCAGGATCACGCCGCTCGACACCACGGTGATGACGCCGAACGACCACGGCACCACGTGCTCGAGCCCCTCGGTGAGGACCGTCCACGACGAGACGCCGACCACGGCGCGGACCTGCAGGGCCGTCGAGGCCCCGTAGAGGAACAGGCCGACGAAGAGCTGGACGAAGCGGAGCGTGAGGGCGGTCGAGCGGGGCATGGCTCGATCGTCGTGGAGATTGGACTGCTGGTCGAGAGCCAATTCGGCTACCGTGGATCCATGACCCCGGTCCTGCTCAGCGCTCGGTCCGCAGCGCTCCTCCTCACCGACTGGCGCGCCGGCACCGACGCCCCCGCGTACGAGGCGCTCTCCGACGCGCTGCGCGTGCTCGTCATCGACGGCCGGGTCCCGCAGGGCGTGCGGCTGCCGGCCGAGCGGGGCCTCGCCACGGCGCTGGGCGTCTCGCGGACGACGGTCGCGAACGCGTACTCCCGGCTCCGCTCCGACGGCTTCCTGGTGTCGGTCCGCGGCTCCGGCAGCGTGGTCCGGCTGCCGGCCGGGCTCATCGGTCGACCGGACCCGGAACGGCTCGGCGGGGTGGTCGACGACGACCTGCTCGACCTCCGCAAGGCGGCGCTGCACGCCGCACCGGGACTCGCCGAGGCGGTGGAGCACGCGATGCGGCACGTGCCCGCCGCGCTCGCCGGCATCGGGTACGACACCGTGGGCGACCCCGGGCTCCGCGCGGCGATCGCGGAGCGCTACGCCGACCGGGGGCTGCCCACCGACCCCTCCCAGATCGTCGTGACCATCGGGGCGCAGCACGCCATCGCCCTGCTCGCCCGCGTGCTCGTCCGCCGCGGGGACGCGGTCGTCGTCGAGTCCCCGACCTACCCGCACGCGCACGAGGCCTTCCGCGAGGCCGGCGGACGACTCGTCGGCGTGCCGGTGGACGCGCGGACCGGCTGGGACGCCGCGGCGCTCGAGACGACCATGCGCCGCACGGCACCGGCCGTGGCCTACGTCATGCCCGAGCTCCACAACCCGACCGGCGCGACGATGTCGGCGTCGACCCGGCAGCTGCTGCTGTCCGTGGCGGCGTCGACCGGGACGACGGTCATCGCCGACGAGACCATGGGCGAGCTGCGGATCGAGGGCTCGCCCTCCCTGCCGTTGGCGGCGGCCGACCCGTCCGGTGCGTCGGTCGTGATGATCGGGTCCGCCGACAAGGTCTTCTGGGGCGGCCTGCGCATCGGCTGGATCCGGGCCGCTCCCGAACTCCTGCAGCGCTTGCTGCTCGCCCGCCCGACGGGCGACCTCGGCACGCCCGTGCTCGACCAGCTGGTCGCGCGGGAGCTCGTCCCGCGCACGGCGGCGGTCCTGGAGGCGCGGCGCGAGTACCTGCGCCAGGGTCGCGACGACGTCGTGGGGGCGTTGCGCGCGCGGCTCCCGGAGTGGGACGTACCGTCGCCGGCGGGCGGGTTGACGACGTGGGTCGGACTCGGGCGACCGGTCTCGAGCGCCCTGGTGCTCGCCGCGCGGGCCGAGGGCGTCGTGCTCGCGTCCGGAGGGGTCTTCGGGCCGGACGGCGGGTTCGAGCGGTTCCTGCGGGTGCCCTTCACGATGTCCCCGGCGGACCGGGTCCGGCTCGTCGAGGTGCTCGAACGGTCGTGGGCTCGGATCGGCGGCGACGCAGCCGGGGTTCGGGGATCGCTCGCCGCCGTGGTGTGACGGGTGGCCGGGTCGCCCGGCGGGTCATCCTCGGGGGTGACGCCGACCGCGCGATCTGGCCCTGCCGAGGGATGCGCCCGGCGCCCGTCGGCGGGGATCCTGGTCCCATGGAGACGACCATGCACGCCGGCACGACCGTCTGCACCGCCGACGCCCGGGAGCACCGGGTGCCCGCGGCCGCCCGGGTGTCGATGGCACTGACGGGTGCCCTGCTCGCCGGGGTGCTGACCTCGTTCGGGCAGGCCGTCCCGGGGCTCTCGAGCGTCGCCAACTCGGCCGGACCCTGGTTCGTCGTCGCGACCGCCCTCTGCCTGCTCGCCGGGGTCCGCGCCGGCCGCGTGGCGCTGCCGCTCGCGATGCTGTTCGGCATCGTGCTCCTCGAGCTCATGCACGTCGGCTACTGGGCCACGACGAACCTGCGCGGGTACCCGGACGTGCTGTCGATCACGAACTTCTGGGTCCTGATGGGGATCCCAGCGGGGGTGCTCGCCGGTGCGGTCGCGGTGGCCGTCCGGACGCGGGACGTCCGGTGGCGCGGGCCGGCGCTCGGTGCGACCGCCGCCGTGCTCGTCGGTGAGGGTGTCCGCGCACTGCTGCAGGTCGCGGCGACCACCGGCTCGACGACCTGGGTCGTGGAGATCGTCGTCGGTGTCGCCGTGCTCGTCGTCGCGGTGCTCGCGGCCCGGACCCCGACCGGCCGGATCCTGGCGCTCGCGACCGGGGTGCTCGGGACCGTGGGGGTGCTCGGCATCTACCTGCTCCTCGGCGGCTGAGTGCGTCGCCTGCTCCTCGGCGGCTGAGTGCGTCGCGCTCCGCCCTGCAAGGATCGGGGTGTGCACCTCCTCTCGGTCTTCAGCCTCCGCAACCGGGCGCTCATCGCGCTCGTCACCGTCGTCGTCGCGGTGTTCGGCGGCATCGCGCTCACGAGCCTCAAGCAGGAGCTCATCCCGAGCGTGCAGTTCCCCCAGGTCGCCATCGTCAGCGCCTACCCGGGCGCCACGCCCGAGGTCGTGTCGAACGACGTGTCGACGAAGGTCGAGCAGGCGATCCAGGTCGTCCCGAACCTCGAGTCCACGAGTGCGACGTCGTCGACCGGGCAGAGCGTCGTCTCGGCGTCGTTCGACTACGGCTCGAACCTCGCCAGCGCCGAGGACAAGATCCAGACCGCGGTGAACGCCCTGTCGCTCCCGGACACCGTGCAGACCCAGATCGTCACCGGGTCCTTCGACGACCTGCCCGTGCTCCAGCTCGCCGTGTCCGGCACGGGCGACCAGGAACAGCTCGTCGATCGGCTGAACGCGACGGCGATCCCCGACATCGAGAAGCTCGACGGCGTCCGGCAGGCCGACGTCTTCGGCAACCCGGGTCGGCGCGTGGTGATCACGCCGGACACCGACGAACTGGCGTCCAGGGGGCTGACGACGCAGTCGATCGCCGACGCGCTCGACGACAACGGCACGCTCGTCCCCGGCGGCACGATCACGCAGGACGGCACGACGCTGTCGGTGCAGACGGGGGAGCGGATCGCGTCGCTCGACGACATCGAGGCCCTGCCGCTGACCGCGTCGTCGAGCAGCGGGAGCAGTGGGTCCACGGCCTCGGCGACCGGTGCGAGCGGTACCGGTGCGACCGGCGCCGGCGCGACCGGCGCGACCGGCTCGACGGGCGCGCCGGGATCGACCAGCGCGACCAGCGCGACCGGAGGGACGGCGGCGAGCGGCGCGACGGGCGCGAGCAGCGCCTCCGGGACCACCACCTCGGGCACGACCGCCGCGACGACGCCGACCACCATCGGCGACGTCGCGAAGGTCGCGATCGAGGAGTCCCCGCGCACCTCGATCAGCCGCGTCGACGGCGAGACGGCCGTGACGATCGCCATCACGAAGACGCAGGAGGCCAACACCGTCGACGTCTCGAAGACGGTCCGGGACGCCCTGCCCGGCATCGAGGCGAAGGTCGCCGGCGACCCCCGGTTCACCGTGGTGTTCGACCAGGCGCCGTACATCCAGCAGTCGATCGACTCCCTCGCCGAGGAGGGACTGCTCGGCCTCGGGTTCGCCGTCGTCGTGATCCTGCTGTTCCTGCTGTCGGTCCGGTCGACCATCGTCACCGCGATCTCGATCCCGACGTCCGTGCTCCTCGCCGCGATCGGCATGCGGGCCACGGGCTACACGCTGAACGTCATCACCCTCGCCGCGCTCACGATCGCGATCGGACGTGTCGTGGACGACTCGATCGTGGTCATCGAGAACATCAAGCGGCACCTGCAGCCCGGCGTGGACCGGACCCGGGCGGTCCTCGACGCCGTCCGCGAGGTTGCCGGAGCCGTCACCGCCTCGACCCTCACCACCGTGGCGGTCTTCCTGCCGGTGGCGTTCGTCGCGGAACTCGTCGGCGAGCTCTTCCGGCCCTTCGCGCTCACCGTGACGATGGCGCTCGTCGCGTCGCTGCTGGTGTCGCTGACCATCGTCCCGGTGCTAGCGTACTGGTTCCTCCGGACGCCGAAGACCCACCGGCACGCCGGAGGGTCCGCGGAGTCGGTGGACACCGCGGCGCCCGAGGCTCCCGCGGGCTCCGCGGGCTCCGCGGGCTCCGCGGGCTCCGCGGGCTCCGCGGGCTCCGCGGGGTCCGCGGGGTCCGGTGCCCGCGCCTCCGCCGCGACGGACTCGCTGTCGTCCGCCGCGGACCTGCACGACGCCGGGACCTCCGACCGGCTCCGGCGCGCGTACCAGCCGGTGCTGCGCTGGGCCGTCAGCCGACCGGCGCTCGTGGTGGTGCTGGCGGTCCTCGTCCTCGGCGGCACCGGGGCGGCGGTGCCGTTCGTCAAGACGAACTACCTCGGCGACTCCGGGCAGAACACGTTCACGGTCACGCAGGACCTCGAGCCGGGGACGAGCCTCGACGAGCAGTCCGACGCGGCGCGCAAGGTCGAGCGTGTCCTCCGCGGCGTCGACGGCGTGCAGACCGTGCAGACCACCATCGGGACGAGCGGGCAGTCGATCCAGGCGGCGTTCGGTGGCGGGGCCTCGGCGTCCGTGCAGTACAACGTCACGACCGACGCTGGCGACGACCAGACCACCATCCAGTCCACCGCCCGCGACCGCATCGATCGGATCGACGGGGTCGGCGAGGTGAGCCTGTCGACCGCCGGCGGCGGCTTCGGCGGTTCGAGCGACATCGAGGTCGACGTCACCGCGCCGACCCAGGCCGAGCTCCGGACGGCCGCGGCGTCGGTGCTGCGCGAGATGCGGAAGGTCGACGCCACGACCGGTGCGACGAGCAACCTCGCCGCGTCCGAGCCGTACCTCGCCGTCCGGGTCGACCGGAAGGCGGCGGCCGAACGCGGGCTGACCGAGACGCAGGTCGGCGGGATCGTCGCGGCGGCCGTCTCGCCCCGTGACACCGGCACGATCGAGATCGACGACGCGACCCTCGACGTCTACATCGCCGACCCTGCGCCGCCGACGACCGCCGCGGCACTGCGGTCGCTGTCGGTCCCGACCTCGACGGGATCGGTGCCGCTGTCCGACCTCGCGACGGTCGAACGGGCGGAGGGGCCGACCTCGATCACGACCTCGAACGCGGTCCGCACGGCGACCATCACGGTCACGCCCGACTCGACGAACCTCGGCGCCGCGGTGCAGAACGTGACGGCGGCCGTCGACGCGCTCGACCTGCCGCGTGGTGCCTCGGCGGAGATCGGCGGCGTCGCGTCGAGCCAGTCGTCGGCGTTCAGCCAGCTCCTGCTCGCGATGCTCGTCGCGATCCTGATCGTCTACGTGATCATGGTCGCCACGTTCCGGAGCCTCCGACAGCCCCTGCTGCTGCTCGTGTCCGTGCCGTTCGCGGCGACCGGTGCGGTGCTCCTGCAGATCGTCACGGGGATCCCGCTCGGGGTCGCGTCGCTCATCGGGCTGCTCATGCTCGTCGGCATCGTGGTGACGAACGCCATCGTGCTCATCGACCTCGTCAACCAGTACCGACGCCGAGGGCTCCGGGTGCACGACGCCCTGATCGAGGGTGCGACGAGGCGACTCCGCCCGATCCTGATGACCGCGCTCGCGACGATCTTCGCGCTGCTCCCGATGGCCATCGGGCTCACGGGCAAGTCCGGGTTCATCTCGCAGCCGCTCGCGCTCGTCGTGATCGGCGGGCTCGTGTCGTCGACGCTGCTGACCCTCGTGGTGCTGCCGTCGCTGTACGCGCTCGTCGAGGGCTTCTTCGAGAAGCGGGCCGACCGGCGGGCGGCGCGGCTCGAGCGGGGCGCGTCCGGCGAGGGGTCCGCGGGCTAGCGGCGGTACTCGGCGTCGATCGCCGAGAGCGGGTGCGCCGGTGCCGCCGGGGCGACGGGACGCGCCGCCGCAGGTGCGTCCTCGCGCTCGACCGCTCGGAACCACGACACGAGCACGCAGGTCAGCGTCACGAGGAAGACCACGCCGGCGCCCTGCGACAGCACGGTCATCCGGCCGGTGACGGCCGCGTACCCGCCGAAGGCGACGGCGGCGGTGAACGACAGGCCGAGCAGGAGCTCGGCGAACGTCTGCAGCGAGGAGTGCCGCTCCCAACGGGAGCCGTGGGCGTGCGCAGACCGGGTCGAGGTGTCGGTCACCCCCGAAGTCTGCGCGCCGTGGGCGTCGGGCGGCAGTCCCGACTCCGGGTGCCACCCGGCCGGGGCACGTCGCCCGCGCCGGTGCCCGTGCCGCCGCCGGTGCCCGTGCCGCCACCCGTGCCGAGTCTCGGCTCCGCGGACAGTTCCGCGCCGCCGGCGCCCGAGGAACGTCTGCTGAGCCGAGACTCGGGGGCGCGTGCGTGCACGCGTGCGTGCGTGCGTGTCGCGTGTCCGCGCCTCAGCCCAGGCGCGCGTGCAGGAAGGCGACGACGCGTTTGCTCATCGCCTCGTCGAGCTGCGCGATCGAGTGCGCCGACCCCTCGACCGCGACGAACGTCACCGGGACGTCGTGCCGACGGAGCGTCGCGGCGAACTCCTGCGACTCCCACAGCGGGATGAACTCGTCGGTCGAGTGCCCGATGAAGAAGGCATCGACTTCGGCCTGCTTGGCGCGATCTTCCTCGGCGCGCTTATTCTCTTCGGCGCGGCGCTTTTCCTCCTCGGAGGCTTCGGCCTTCAGGCGCTCCTCGCGGCGGCGCGTCTCTTCGAGCGCGGCCATGCGCGCTTCCTCGGCCTCGCGCTGGAAGCGCTCGAGCTGCTCGCGGCGCTCCAGCGGCGTCATCGGGCGTCGGGCAGTCGAACGGCGGCAGCGATGCGGCGTCGAAGATCTCGGCGTGGGTGGAGTCGAACTTCACCGCGTCGACCATCGGCGGGGTCACGGTCTACGACCTCACGGCGGGCTAGGGTCGAGGGGTGCTCGGAGCGGACGACCACCTCGACCCCGCGCCCCGTCGTGTCCTCGTCGCCGGCACCACGAGTGTCGGGAAGACCACCACGGCGGGGCGGATCGGCCGGGTCCTCGGCCTCCCGCACACCGAGA
>NZ_BACZ01000720.1 GCF_000333375.1 Curtobacterium sp. B18 | reverse complement strand
AGCTGGTCCCGGGGATCCTCTAGAGCATCCGGGACGGGCGCGTGTGTCGGACGGGAGGGACGGTGCCAGCCCGCCCCGCGCCTCCTGGACAGGAGGACTCGGGTACCTAGACGGCCTCAGCGAATTAGGTAGTGCCTACTGATGTGACGTCACCGACCCGGCGGCTACCGTAGAAGTCGCCGGGATTCGGACCCGACCCGAACGGGTCCGAACCCGGCGACAGGATCCAAGGTACGCGACATTCCGCACATCCTGTCAACCGTTCCGGCGAGTCGTGCTGCATTCCGCAACCCACCTGCGGCTCGCAGCGGCGCCGGAAGGCCCGCGGACTCGACCGATCAGAGCAGCTCGGCGAGTTCCGTGCGGGCGTGCAGGTCCCACTTCGTGAACACCCGGGACAGGTGCGCGTCGATGGTGCGGACGCTCAGGCCGAGGGTCTCCGCGATGCGGCGGTTGCTCAGGCCGTGGGACGCGAGTTCGGCCACCTCGTACTCGCGGTTCGTCAGCGGCGGCTTCACCCGTCCGGCCGACACCGCCATCCCGTGCGACGCGAGCACCCCCTGGGCCGCGATGATCCGGGTCCGGTCGTCGGTGCGGACCGCCTCGGCGTACTCGACGATCGCTCCGGCGAGCGGGCCGTCCACGCGGGCGGCGGCGTCGCGCATCCGCAGGAGGGACGCCGCCGAGTCGCGCCCGTTCAGCATGTCGTTCGTGTAGTGCAGGGTCTGCGCGTACATCACGTGCGTCCACGACCCGCTGGCCGACCCGCGCTCGATGATGTCGTCCGCGTGCCGGAGGCCCGCCGGGTTGCCGAGCACCGCCTCGGTCCACGCGATCGTCACCGCGACCTGGTCGCCGATGATCCGCATCGCCCGGAGCGGCGTCGCCCGGGCGCGCTCGAGCGCCGCCGCGGCCTCCTCGCCGCGACCGGCGTAGGCGTACGACATCGCCAGCCGTGCCCACGGGTAGGCCGCGAAGCCGCCGTGATCGGCCACGTCGTAGCGCTCGCAGGCCGCGGAGAACGCCGCGACGGCGTCGTCCCACCGGCGCTGGGCGAGTGCGAGGTTGCCCTCGCCGATGAGCTCCAGCGTGAAGTCGTACTTCAGGTACGGGCTCGACCGGCGGACGGGGACCTCGGTGATGAGGTCGGCGATGTCGCCCCGCCACACCTGGAGCTGGTGCAGCACGGACACGATCTCGCCGACGCTCCACGGGGCGTCCTCGAGGTGCTCGACCGCGGTCGCCAGGCACGCCCTCCCGAAGGCCTGGGCATCGTCGAGCCGACCGGCGGTGGCGAGGGCCATCACGGCGCACGGCGCGAGGCAGAGGAACGCGAACGGCACCGTCGCCGCCTGCACGATGCCGGAGCGCTCGAGCTCGTCGCGGACCTCGTCGAAGCGGCCGCCCCAGCCGAGGTGTGCCAGGCGCAACAGGCGGAGCCGTTCGGCGGCGTCCGGACCCACGAGCCGCGACGCGGCATCGGTGAGGGCGACCGCGGCGAGGACGTCGTCGTCGTGGAACTGCCGGATGTTCGCGAGCGTCTCGCACGCTTCGATCACGGCGTGGTCGTCGACCTCGGTCGGGGCCGAGCACACCACGGCCCATGCGGCCTCGGCGTCGGCGCGACCGGCCTCGCGCCCGGTGCTGTACGAGTGCGCGAGCGACCGCAGGCAGTGCGCGGCGACCCGCTCGCACGGGCTGAGCGTCGTGCGGAGGGCGGCCGAGGCCAGCGCGATCCCGCTCTCGTGCTCCTGCAGCCCGACCGCGACCTGGGCGGCGTCGAGGAGCTGGTCGACCGGGGGCAGCACGCCGCACTCGAGCGACCACAGCGCGGCACGGAGACGGGCGGCGGGCGGCGCGCCCTCCGGCCGGTCGGTGCGGAAGGCGTTGGCGCGGGCGAAGAGCGCCGTGCGTCGGGCGACCGGGACGAGCGCACGGACGACCTCGCCGACGAGGGGGTGCGACGGGCGGACGACGGCGGCACCGTCCTCGAGGGCGTCGATGCGGACGAGGCCGAGCGCGACGACGCGGTCGACGTCCCCGCCGCTCACCAGCCCGATCAGCCGCGCGAGCGGGATCGGGTCCGCGAGGGCGACGATGTCGACGACGTCGCGGAGGTCCTCCGGCAGCGACCCGAGCTCGGTGCGGTACATGTCGGCGAGGCTGTTCGAGGCGGTGACCCGGCCACGCCAGTACCAGCCGGTGGCGGTGTGGTCGAGCGCCCCGGAGGCGAGCGCCGACCGGACGACCTCGCGGATGTAGAGCGGGTTGCCGGCGGTGGCCCGGTGCACGCGTTCGGCCGACGCCGTCTCGAGCTGGGCGCCGAGCGCCCGCGCGATGAGGGTCGAGGTCTCGTGCAGGTCGAGCGGCTCGAGGTCGATGCGTTCGAGCAGGTCGTCCTGCCAGAGGGCTCGGAGCGGTTCGGGGAGTGCGGTGAAGTCGCGGCAGGTCAGGACCAGCCGGGCACCCTGCTCGCGGACGAGCCACGCGACGTAGCGTGCGGAGATCGCGTCGAGGTGGTCGGCGTCGTCCACGCGCAGCAGCACGTCGCGGTCGGTGAGCTCCTCGCTCTCGCGGAGGCGCTGCTCGGCCCCGCCCGCGCCGACGAGCTCGGCGAGGGAGCCCGGCAGCTCGCCGAAGCGCTCCGACGCCGCGCCGAACGGCATCGACCTGCTGGCGGCGACGGCCGTGATGGGCACGACGAGCGTCCGGCCGGAGGCGTCACGACCGGCGACGCGGTCGGTGATCCGCAGGGCCGCGGAGCTCTTGCCGAGGCCGGGGGCCCCGACGAGCGCGACGCTCCACCGGTGTTCGGCGACGACCGCGACGGCCCGGTCCTCCTCGCGACGCTGCAGGATCGGCCAGCTGATCCGCGCCGGCGTCCGGGCGCCGCGGGTGGTCCGTTCGCGCATCTGCCGCACCTCCTCACCGTGGGATACCGATCGGTAGCGACCATCCTCTCCCGGATCCACCTGGGCGGACAGGCCGGAGCACGTCCCACAGTGGGGGACAATGGACGTGTGAGCAACACCGACCGACCCGACGAACGACCGGCTCCGGCGCCGAACGCTGTCTCCTCCTCCGACGAGGTGACGATCCGTCGTGCCCCGAAGTTCGGGGTCTTCATCGTCGGCGGTGCGGTCCTCGGCTTCATCGCGACGCTCGTCGTCGTGTCGCTCACCATGGACATCGACCGTGGGGACACGCAGGAGACCGCGAGCTTCGGCAGCCTGGTCGGCTACTTCAGCCTGTGGGGCGTCACGATCGGCGCCTTCGTCGGCGCCGTCGTCGCCGTGGTGCTCGACCGCGTGTTCGCGCGCCGGGCCGCCCGCCTCACGGCGGAGCGCGTCGAGGTCGAGCTGCCGCCCGAGACCGTGGACGGCGAGATCGAGGACCACGGCGACGCCCGGGCGGACGGCGACCGGACGCCGTAGTCGTCCGCATCTGACGGACTGGAGGCGCGGCTCGGCCTGGCACCGCGCCTCCAGTCCGTTGCGGGGTCGCGTTCGCGACCCCGCTCAGCTGAGCTGGTTCGCCTCGACCCAGGACAGGTACTCCGGGCTGACGGTGCCCGTGACGTACTCGCCCGTGAAGCAGCTCATCTCGAGGTCCGTGACGTCGGACCCCTCGATGATCGCGTCGCGCATGTCGCCGATCTCCTGGTAGATCAGGTGGTCGCTGCCGAGCACCTTGTTGATCTCCGGGATCTTCCGGTCGTGCGCGATGAGCTCGGCGCGCGTCGGCATGTTGATGCCGTACACGTGCGGGTACCGGACAGGCGGCGCGGCGCTCGTGAAGGTGACCTCGTTCGCCCCGGCGGCACGGGCCATCTCGACGATCTCGCGGCTGGTGGTGCCGCGGACGATCGAGTCGTCGACGATCAGGATGTTCTTGCCCTTGAACTCCGACGACATCGCGTTGAGCTTCTGGCGCACCGACCGCTTGCGCTCGGCCTGCCCCGGCATGATGAAGGTGCGGCCCACGTAGCGGTTCTTGTAGAAGCCCTCGCGGTACTCGATGCCGAGCTTCTGCGCCACCTGCATGGCGGCCGGTCGGCTCGAGTCGGGGATCGGCATGACGACGTCGATGTCACCCGTCGGCGCGTACTGCTCGATGGTGTCGGCGAGCCGGTTGCCGAGACGCAGGCGTGCGTCGTAGACCGAGATGCCGTTCATCACCGAGTCGGGTCGGGCCAGGTAGACGTACTCGAACGAGCACGGCACCAGTCGCGGGTTCTTCGCGCACTGCCGGGCGTGCATCTGACCGTTCATCTCGATGAACACGGCCTCGCCCGGGGCGATGTCGCGGACGATCTCGTATCCGCCGGACTCGAGCACGAGTGACTCGCTCGCGACGACCCACTCCGGCTGCCCGGCCTCGTCGAACTTGTGACCGAGGATGAGCGGACGGATGCCGTACGGGTCGCGGAAGGCGAGCAGCCCGTGCCCGGCGATCGTGGCGATCGTGGCGTAGGAGCCCTCGACGCGCTCGTGCACGCGCTCGACGGCGTCGAAGACCTGGCCCGGGTCGAGGTTCGCGCCGCGGACCTGCCCCTGCAGCTCGTGCGCCAGCACGTTCACCAACAGCTCGGTGTCCGACGTCGTGTTGAGGTGTCGACGGTCGATGTCGAACAGTTCACGCGTGAGTTCCCGCGTGTTGGTGAGGTTGCCGTTGTGGACGAGGACGATGCCGTACGGCGCGTTCACGTAGAACGGCTGGGCCTCTTCCTCGTTGCTCGCGGCACCCTTGGTGGCGTAGCGGACGTGCCCGAGCCCCATGGTGCCGAGGAGGGCGCGCATGTCACGGGTGCGGAACGCCTCGCGGACGTGCCCGCGGGTCTTGTGCATGTGGTGCACGTGGCCCTCGACCGTGGCGATGCCCGTCGAGTCCTGCCCGCGGTGCTGCAGCAGGAGCAGTGCGTCGTAGATGGATTGGTTGGCGGGGCCCTGTGCAACGAGGCCGACGATGCCGCACATTCGCGGGTGTGCTCCAGACCGTAGAATCGGGGGGTACCGAACAAGTCTGCCATGTCACCGCGAAGGACTCAGCATGCCCAACCCGTACGCCGAAGCCGGAGTGGACACCGCCGCCGGTGACCTGGCCGTCGAACTCATGAAGTCCGCGGTCGCGGCCACCCACAACCAGTCCGTGCTGGGTGGCGTCGGTGGCTTCGCCGGACTCTACGACGTCTCGTTCCTGAAGGACTTCTCACGACCGCTGCTCGCGACCTCGACCGACGGCGTCGGCACGAAGGTCGCGATCGCGCAGGCGATCGACAAGCACGACACCATCGGCCAGGACCTCGTCGGCATGGTCGTCGACGACATCGTCGTGGTCGGGGCGAAGCCGCTCTTCATGACGGACTACATCGCCTGCGGACGCGTCGTGCCCGCTCGCATCGCGGACATCGTCGCCGGCATCGCGCGCGGCTGCTCGGAGACCGGCACCGCACTCGTCGGTGGCGAGACCGCCGAGCACCCGGGCCTGCTCGGGCCGGACGACTACGACGTGGCCGGTGCCGCGGTCGGCGCGGTCGAGGCCGGATCGCAGCTCGGCGCGCACCTCGTGCAGGACGGCGACGTCGTCGTGGCGATCGCGTCCTCCGGGCTGCACTCCAACGGCTACTCGCTCGTCCGGCACATCCTGTCGTCGCGTGGCGTCGCGTACACCGACTCCCTGCCGGAGCTCGGCGGGCTCGTGGGGGAGGCCCTGCTCGAGCCGACGCGCCTCTACACGACGCCGCTGCTGTCGCTCATCGAGCAGCACCCGGGTGCCGTGCACGCGCTCTCGCACGTCACGGGCGGCGGCATCGCGGCGAACCTGGCGCGTGTCCTCCCCGTCGGCTCCTGGGTCGAGGTCGACCGCTCCACGTGGCAGCCCCTGCCCGTGTTCCGGGTCCTCGCCGACATGGCCGGGACCCCCATCGAGGACACTGAGGGCACCTGGAACCTCGGAATCGGCATGTTCGCGGTCGTTTCGGCGGCTGCCGCGTCGGACGTCATCGCGTCGCTCGGCGCCGCCGGCCTGCCGTCGTGGGCGGTCGGGTCGATCTCGACCTCTGTGCGCGAGGACCTCGCCGGGTTCGAGCAGGGTGCGAAGGGTGTCGACGGCGGCGCGGTGCGGCTCGTGGGGGCGTACGAGGGCTGAGTCCCGGGCGCGGGGCGGGCGGGCGCGGGGTGGGCCGCGCCGCGCCACGTGGGCGCGGGACGGGCGTCGCCGCGCGGGTGCGGGGTGGGCGCGCGCCACGCGGGCGCGAGGTAGCACGAACTGCCGTCCGGACTCCTTCCGGGCGGCAGTTCGCGCGACCGGGTGGAACGGGCGCGGCGCGTCGTGCGACCTCGGGGAGCGCCCGGGATCAGTGCGTGTGCATGATGCGACACCGCGCCGGTCGATCGACGGGTGCGATGTCGGACGATGCGCCGGCATCCGATGTGCGTGCACGAGCCGACGTTGCGCCGGTCGATCGAAGCGGACAACGTCGCACCGTGCTCGCGCATCGATGCGGGCGGCACGGTGACACCGGCCTGCACGTACGACGAAACGCCGCGCTGCCCCGGAGGGTGCGCGGCGTCGTCATCGAGCCTGGGTCAGGCGGACTTGTTCTGGTCCTGTTGGGGTTCGAACTCGTCGTCTTCTTCGAGCTGGTCATCACCGTATTGGTCTGCCCAGCGGTCGATGTAGGAGTTCTCATCCGAGTGTTGCCCGGCGGAGAGCTCGCGTTCGAGCGCACCGTAGTTCGTCTCCGGGCTGAAGTACTTCAGTTCCCGGGCGACCTTGGTGTGCTTCGCCTTCTGACGGCCGCGCCCCATGCGTGACCCCCTCGTGATCGGCTCTGGTCCGGTCCTGGCGGGAGAGGAGTCACCCGGGGAACCGAACGGTTTCGTGGTTTGAAATCTGCCAATCACTCTACCATGTACCCCGATCTGGACGTCGCCGCGACGGCCCCGCCCACAGCAGAATCGAAGTGATGACAGACGACGCGCAGGCCCCGGCCGACCAGCACGCCCGGGTCGTGGTGATCGGCGCGGGTCAGGCCGGTCTCTCGGTGGGATACCACCTCCGTCGGCTCGGGCTGACGCCGGGGAGCGACCTGGTGCTGCTCGACAGGGCGCCCGCGACCGGAGGAGCGTGGCAGTTCCGGTGGGAGGCCCTCCGTCTCGGAGCCGCGCACCGCGTGCACGACCTGCCGGGGATGAACGCGATGGGCCTCCGGTTCGACGACGCCGATCGGTCGCGGCCGGCCCGGGACGTCGTCGGCGAGTACTACCGACGCTTCGAGCAGTACTACGACCTGCGCGTGCGGCGGCCGGTCGCGGTGACCTCCGTGTCGCGCATCGCGGACACCACCGGATCCTCGGCCGGACTGTGCGTCACGGTCCGCAGTGCCGACGGGGGGACGAGCCGGATCGGCGCGGACGTCGTGGTGAACGCCTCGGGGACGTGGGGCACGCCCTTCGTCCCCTGGTACCCGGGCCGGGACGTCTTCCGTGGTCGGCAGGTGGACACGACGGAGTACCGCAGCGCGGCGGAGTACGCCGGGCAGGACGTGGTGGTGGTCGGGGGCGGGACGAGTGCCATCGGATTCCTGCTCGAGCTCGACGGCGTGGCGGCGCGGACGCGGTGGTTCACGCGTCGCCCGGTGGTGTGGTCCGAAGCGGCGGCCCTCGACGTCGAGTCCGCGGTCGCGGCGGTGGACGAGCAGGACCGGGCTGCCCGGGCGGGGGAGACCCTGCCGAGCATCGTGTCCGGCACCGGGGTCCCGATCTCGCGCCGGATCCGTGCGGGACTCGACCGCGGTGTCCTCCGGGATTCGCCGATGTTCACGCGACTCGACGAGACCGGTGTCGTCACGGCCGACGGCGAGCACGTGCACGCCGACGCCGTGATCTGGGCCACGGGGTTCCGCGCGGACCTGCGGCACCTCGCGCCGTTGCATCTGCGGACTGCCGCCGGCGGGATCGTGGTCGAGGACGGGCGCTCGGTCGACGAGCCGCGGCTCTTCCTCGCGGGGTACGGGCCGCAGGCGTCGACGATCGGCGCGAACCGGGCCGGCCGGAGGATCGCTCGGCAGGTGATGGACGTCCTCGCGGACGACCCCGACGGGCAGACTGCGCACGCCGACTGATCACGCACGGCCTGGCCGCGCACCGATTGATCACGCACGGCCTGGCCGCGCACCGACTGACCTCGCACCAACTGGCCGCGCACGGTGCGGTGTTGTTGGCCGGGTGCGGCGCTGCTCGATCGGTGCGAGGTTGTAGTGCCGCACCGAGCGGGCAACCCCGCACGGGATGGGGAAGGTCGCACGGTGCGAGGGCGTGGTTCGGGCTCGCGGCGGCGGTGCGCACGGTGCTGTGTTGTTGGCCGGGTGCGGCGCTGCTCGCTCGGTGCGAGGTTGTAGCGCCGCACCGGGCGGGCAACCCCGCACGGGATGGGGAAGGTCGCGGCACGCGCGCGTCAGGCGGGGAGTGGCTCCTCGACGCCGCGGCGCCGGCGCGAGGCCCGCAGGACCACGGCGTCGAGCGAGAAGCGACCCGGCCCGGTCAGCGCCACCGCAAGGGACGCCACCGCGAGGACCAGGACGTACTCGAACCCGCCGTCCTGCGAGTAGATCCTCGTGGGTGACGGCGGGGATCCGGTGTCGGTTGGCGCGCATCACCCGACGTTGCAGGTCGATGAGCTTCGCGCGGCCCTGTTCGACCGTGACCGGGGCGGTGCCGAAGATCCTGGTGATCTGGCCGATGCCGTCGCGGACGGCGTCGTCGAACGGTTCGGCGCGGAGCAGGGTGTCCTGCATAGGAGCCACGTCGCCACCGGCGCCTTCCGCGTCCGGCCAGGTGCTGCCCAGCTGCTGGACCTTCTCGCGGAGCGTCATGTCCGCGAGCAGTGCGGCAGCGCGTTCCACGGCGTCGACGGTGGGGTCGTTCCACCGTGCGGTGGGGGCTTCGATGGTCATGCTCGTTCCGATCAAGCTCGGGGGGAGGGGTTCCCGGTGCCACGGGATGGCGGTGCGGTGGTACTGCGGACGACGAGTTCCGTGGCGAGTTCGCTGCGTTTGGTGACGAGGCTCTCGCCGCGTGCGAGGCGCAGCAGGGTGATGAGCGCGGTGCGGCCGAGTCGGCGATGGG
>NZ_BACZ01000721.1 GCF_000333375.1 Curtobacterium sp. B18 | reverse complement strand
GTCGACGGCCTCGTCGGTGCCGACGCAGTCGAGCGCGACGTCGACACGGTCGTCCGTGCCGTCGCCGACGAGCGCCCGGACGCGGTCCTCGAGCCCGTCCCCGTACGCGATCCACTCGCCACCGAAGTCCGCGACGGTGTCGGCGTTCCGCTCGGACGCCGTCCCGATCACGCGGGCGCCGAGGAGCCGGAGCTGCTGGAGCAGGCTGACCCCGACCGCGCCGGCCGCGCCGTGCACGAGGACGGTGTCGTTGCCGGTCGCACGGGTGACCCGGAGCATGTCGGCCGCGGTGGTACCGGCGAGCAGCAGGTTCGCCGCTTCGGGGAACCCGAGCGACGCCGGCTTCGCGAACACGTCCCCGGCGGGCACCGTGATCCGTTCGGCCCACCCGCCGGCGACCCGGAACGCGAGGACCTCGTCGCCGACCGCTCCCCCACCCGAGGCGATCTCGGTGTCCGGTCCGACGGCGACGAGGACCCCAGCGACCTCGTAGCCGACGGGGACGGGCAGGTCCGACGGGTCGCCCTGCCGGGTGTGCTTGGTGTCCGCGGGGTTCATCCCGGCGGCACGGACGTCGATCGTCACCTCGCCCGG
>NZ_BACZ01000722.1 GCF_000333375.1 Curtobacterium sp. B18 | reverse complement strand
TGTAGATCGCGTTTGCTACGGCAGCACCCGTTCCCGTGATCCCGATCTCGCCAATCCCCCTCGCTCCCATTGGCGTGTGAGGATCGGGAATGTCGGTCCACATCACTTCGATCGCCGGAACGTCGAGGTGCACCGGGACGTGATATTCGGCGAGGCTCGAGCTCATGATTCGGCCCGATCGCTCGTCGAATGCGGTCTCCTCCATCAGCGCGAGGCCGAGGCCCATGATGATCCCGCCGCGAAACTGGCTGGCGGCGGTCTTGGCATTGAGGATGCGGCCGCAATCGAAAGAGCCGAGGAAGCGTGCAATGCGCGCCTCGCCCGTCACCGCATTCACGCGTGCTTCGCAGAACAGTGCGCTGTAGGAGTGCATCGACCAGTGCTGGTTCTCGATCGGT
>NZ_BACZ01000723.1 GCF_000333375.1 Curtobacterium sp. B18 | reverse complement strand
CTCGCTCGCGGTGTCGCTGGAACGCGGGCAGGGGTCGACGCTCGACGACCAGACCACCCTGGACTCGACCGCCCTCACGCTCAGCCGGTCCGGGGCGCAGCTCGCGACCCTCGCCGGCAACCTGGCGAGCCGGAGCGGCTACGACCCGGAGCCCGCGCTGCGGCAGCTCGGCGTCAGCTTCGTCCTGCTCGACGACGCCCCGTCGGGTTCCTCGGCGCAGGCGGTCCACGACCGTGCGGCGGGTGCGATCGGGCAGAACGCGCTGTTCACGAGCATCGGCGAGACCACGAGTGGGCAGCTCTTCCACCACGAGGGCGACGTCGACCGTCCGTCCACCGGATCGGCCGGCGCCCGGGCCACGCACGTCCTC
>NZ_BACZ01000724.1 GCF_000333375.1 Curtobacterium sp. B18 | reverse complement strand
GATCGTGACGGCGCCGCTCCTCGCCCTGGTCGCGGTCGCCGAGCTCGCCCGCACCGCCGTCCGCCGGACCCAGGTGCACCGGCCACGGCGCGGCATCCGGGCCGTGCTCGCCCTCGCTGCCGCCGGGGTCCTGCTCACCGGGGTCGCCACCGCGCCGAGCACCCTCCGCGCGGTCGTCGACGCACGCTCGGACCCGGCCGCCTGCCTGGACCGCTGGGCCGGGGGACGGGACGTCGTGGGCGTCGGGCAGTTCTGGACCGTCCGCCCCCTCGCGACCTACGCGTCCACGAACGTGCAGCTGCTGCAGGTGCGGGACACGTTCCAGACCTACCCGTGGCTCGTCGACCTCGGCGCGTACCGCGACGCCGCCCCGACCTTCGTCGTGATCGGGTCCGGCGACGTCTGGACGACCGCCGTCGAGGACTCCCTCGGGCCGCCCGCGACGATCACGCACTGCGCCGGGTTCGACGTCTACGACTACGCCGGGACGGCCGGGGCCGCCGTGCTGCAGCGGGACGTCGTCGACAGCGCCGACGCCATCCGGCGGGAACGCGGGTTCTGAACGCCCGCCCTGCGAAGTTCTCCACAGCCGCGCGGCGACGACCCGTCGTGCCTGAACGGATGTATAGGCTCGGGTGCGTGACTCGTCCCCCAAGCCACCCGCGTCGCCGTGCCGCCGTCCGCCTCCGTCTCGCCGCCACCGCGCTCGCGCTCGCGGGCCTGGTCGGCACGGTGGTGCTCGACGCCCCGGTGGGCGATCTCGAGTCCGATGCCGTCGCTCGCCCCGGTCACGAGGACCCGGCGTCCGCCGAGGTCCGGGAGGGTCAGTCGTTCGTTCCGTGCCATGGTCCGCCTCTTCCGTCGTCGTGAGCACCCGATCCGGCACCCGAGACGATCGTCGCCGCGTCGTGCACACGCAACCACGGCCTGACGATCCGTGGCTGCGGTCGACGCCCCGGGAGAGGATGGGCGCATGATCGACCGAGCGTCCCTCGCGGACTTCCTCCGGAGCCGTCGGACGGCCCTGCAGCCCGAGGACGTCGGCCTGCCCAGGGGTCAGCGCCGTCGCACGAGCGGCCTGCGGCGCGAGGAGGCGGCGTTGCTCAGCAACATGTCCGTCGACTACTACGCGCGACTGGAACGGGAGCGCGGACCGCAACCGTCCGACCAGATGCTCGCATCGATCGCGCAGGGCCTGCGCCTCACGATCGCGGAGCGCGACCACCTCTTCCGCCTCGCCGGCCACGAACCACCGACGGCCGCGTCCGGCGGCGACCACGTCAGTCCCGGCATGATGCGCATCTTCGACCGGCTCGCCGACAGTCCGGCCGAGATCGTCACCGAGCTGGGCGAGACGCTGCAGCAGACGACCCTCGCCGCCGAACTCACCGGCGACGCCAGCGGCCGACGGGGCGACGACCGGAGCATCGGGTACCGGTGGTTCGCCGACCCGGCGTCCCGCGACATCCACCCGGTCGAGGACCACCCCTTCCTGTCCCGGATGTACGCCTCGGGTCTCCGCACCGTCATCGCTCGCCGCGGTCCCGACTCCCGGGCCGCACACCTGGCCGAACGGCTCCTCGCGACGAGCGAGGAGTTCCGCGAGGTCTGGGCCCGCCACGAGGTCGGCATCCGCCCACGGGACCTGAAGACCTACCGCCACCCGGAGGTCGGGCTGCTCACCCTGCAGTGCCAGGTCCTGCAGGACCCGGACAGCTCGCAGAACCTGCTCGTGTACACCGCCGAACCAGGCAGCGAGACCGCCGAGCGACTCCGGTTGCTCGCCGTCGTCAGCTCGGCGGTCGGGCACCCCTGACCGTTCGGTCCGTCAGGCGCCGTGGGCCTCCTCGGCCACCGGCTGCCACTCGCGCCAGGTCGCCAGACGCGACTCGTAGTCCCGCTCCGCGATGCCGAGCGGCGCCTTGCCGAAGAAGACCCGCAGCGGCGGCTCCTCGGCGTCGACGACCTTCAGGATCGCGGACCGGGTGGCCTCCGGCTTGCCCGGATCGGCAGCGGACGGGCGCTTGGAGGCGGCCTCGCGCACGCCGGCGTAGGCGGCGATCTCCTCGCTGTGCTTCGACGACGGGCCGGACCAGTCGGTCGAGAACCCACCGGGCTCGACGAGGGTCACGTGGATGCCGAAGCCCGCGACCTCCTGCGACAGCGACTGCGACAGGCCCTCGAGCGCCCACTTCGACGCGTGGTACGCCCCGACCGTCGGGAACGCACTGATCCCGCCGATGCTCGACACCTGGATGATGTGTCCGGACCCCTGCTCGCGCATGATCGGCAGCGCCGCCTGGGTGACCCAGAGCGCGCCGAACAGGTTCGTCTCGAGCTGCGCGCGCACCTCGTCCTCGGTGAGCTCCTCGACCATGCCGAAGTGGCCGTAGCCGGCGTTGTTGACGACGACGTCGAGGGAACCGAAGTGGTCGGCGGCGCGCTGGACCGCGGCGACGTCCGCCTCGCGGTCGGTCACGTCGAGCTGCACGGCCAGGAAGGTGTCCGGGTACTGGTCGACGAGCGCCTGCACGTCCTCGAGGTTGCGGGCCGTCCCGGCGACGGAGTCCCCGCGCTCGAGTGCCGCTTCTGTCCACTCGCGGCCGAAGCCCTTGGACGCGCCGGTGATGAACCAGGTCGTGCTCATGTGTCCTCCTGTTGTCTGACCGGCCCAGCCAACGCCGGGAGTTCTGGAGCCACCTCGACACCCGGGGGACGCGCGCGCCGACCGGACAGCGGCGACCACGTCAGCCGATGGACAGGTCGGTCGCCAGGAGCCCGAGCAGGAAGACCACGACGATCGACCCGAGCCCGACGGCCGGGGTCCACACGCGCCGCCTGAGCGTGGGCGGCCCCTCGGCGCCGAGGGTCCACGTGGTGATCGCGATCGCGAGCGACACGATGGGGACGGCGATCAGCGCGGTCCCCCCGACGCCGTCCGCGCACACCGTGTGGTCCGACGTGCACGACGCGTACGCCGTCTGGCCGATCAGCATCCCGAAGAACGTCGAGAACGCCGCGAACACCTCGAGGAACACGAGGAACACGAACGCGACCCCCAGCGCCCGTCCACCGCGGCGGCGGATGCCCTGGGTCACGATCGGGTCCAGCTCCGCGTCGCGTACCAGGCGATCACGCCGAGGAACGGTGCGACGAACACCGCGATCATCCACCCGACCTTGCCCTCGTTCGACAGGCCCGGGTCGCGGAGGATCGACCGGACCGCAGCCACCCACAGGCACACCAGTGCGACCAGCAAGGCGACGAGGGAGAGGGAGGCTCCGGTCCCCATCAGGTTGTCGAGCATGCCGTGATGCTCCCAGGACGGCGACGGCGCGGACAGCCCCTCTTGGCGTGACACACACGCCGAACGACCGTCACCCTCGGGGCGCGGCGAACTCCAGGTTGACGTCGTCCGGGTCCTGCACGGACAGGATCACGAGCCCGAACGGCGGCAGGTCGGTCACCTCGCCGTGCGGGATCCCGGCCGCGTCGAGCCGACCGACCGCGGCGTGCAGCTCGTCGACCGAGGCCACCCGGAACGACACGTGGTCGAGGCCGACCCGGTCGGGGTCGAACCGGTCTCCCGCGGGCGCGACCGGACGGAGGCCGAGCGTCTGGCCGCCGAACGTGAAGGAGCACCCGCCGTAGGTCCGCCACGGATCGTCGTGGATCGTCGGGTCGTCGATCTGGTCGCTGAAGTCGCTGCCGGGAGGCATCCCGAACAACTGCCCGTAGAACGCCTTGCTGCGTCGGATGTCGGTGACCGTCAGCCGCACGTGCGAGAAGCCGAGCGGCGTGACGACGGGTTCGCTCATGCACCCACAGAACACCGCGGGGCTTGCGCTCGTTGATCATACGATCAACAATGGCGACATGGACGTCATCACCGGCACACCGCAGCCGTCTCCCCTGCACGAGGACACGGGCCGACCTCGACGCCGGGTGCGCGTCGCCCTCGTCCAGTCGCGCTGGCTCGACGACCCGACGGCGCACCGTGTACAGCTCGCTGACGGCATCGCCACCGCGGCCGCGAACGGCGCCACCGCGGTGTTCCTCCCCGAGCTCACGCTCTCGCGGTACCCGGGCGACACCCCGGCCAGCGGGACACCGAAGGACACGGCCGAGTCGCTGGAGGACGGCCCGACCGTCGCGTTCGCCTGGGACCAGGCGACGCAGCACGGGGTGTTCGTGCACGCGTCCCTGTACGAACGGCCCGCCGCCGACGACCTCCCCGAGGACCCCCGCGGCTACAACACGGCCGTCCTCGTGGCCCCGGACGGCACGCTCGTCGGACGGACGCGCAAGACCCACATCCCGATCAGCGCCGGGTACTACGAGGACACCTACTTCCGCCCGGGTGCCGACGCCGATGCCTTCCCCGTCTACGAACCGACCGGACTCGGTGCCCGAGTGGGACTGCCGACCTGCTGGGACGAGTGGTTCCCCGAGGTCGCCCGGTCGTACGGCCTCGCCGGCAGCGAGGTCCTGGCGTACCCGACCGCCATCGGCTCCGAGCCGACGTTCCCCGACTTCGACACCGCGCCGATCTGGCGACAGGTGATCGTGGCGAACGGCATCACCGCCGGGCAGTTCATGGTCGTGCCGAACCGATGGGGCGACGAGGGCGACATCACCTTCTACGGGTCCTCGTTCATCTCCGACCCGTTCGGCCGCGTGCTCGTCGAGGCACCCCGGGACGCGAGTGTCGTGCTCGTCGCCGACCTCGACCTCGAGGCCCGCACCGAGTGGCTCCGGCTCTTCCCCTTCTACGTCACCCGGCGACCCGACCTGTACGGCACGCTCGTCGACCCCGTCGACGAGGAGCGCCACGCCTTCGGCGCACGCGACGCGATCGACGCGGCCATCGCGGTGGCGGCGACCGACGCCGGACGCGAGGTGCGCGCATGACGTGGGCCATGCCTCCCGAGACCGCGCCGCAGGACCGCACCTGGATGGCGTTCCCACGCCCCGGGCTCACCCTCGGCGACGACGCGGCGAGCGCCGAGGCGGCTCGTCGGGTCTGGGCGGCAACCGCGAACGCGATCGCCGAACACCAGGCGGTCACCGTGGTCGTCGACCCGGTCGCGCGCGACGACGCCCGCCGGCTGCTGTCGGGCGGCATCGACGTGCTCGAGACGCCCCTCGACGACTTCTGGATGCGGGACATCGGCCCGACCTTCGTGCTCGACGACGTGACCGGTGCGCTCGGCGCCGTCGACTGGGTGTTCAACGGGTGGGGCGCCAACCCGTGGTCGACGTGGACGCGCGACGCCGAGGTCGCTGCCACGGTGGCCGCGGCGGCCGGCGCGGAACGGATCCCCTCGCTGCTCGTCAACGAGGGCGGGGCGATCCACGTCGACGGTACGGGGCGGGTCCTCGTCACCGAGACGGTCCAGCTCGATCCCCGTCGGAACCCGTACGCCGACCGCGCGCGGGTGGAGCACGAGCTGGCGCGGACGATCGGTGCGACCGAGGTGGTCTGGCTCCCGCGCGGGCTGACCCGCGACTACGACGGGTTCGGCACCCGCGGGCACGTCGACATGGTGGCGACCTTCGCGGGTGCCGCGATGGACACCGTGCTGCTGCACGCCCAGCCGGACGCCGGCCACCCGGACCACCTCGTGATGCCGATGGTCCGCCGGGCGCTCGAGGAGGCGACCGACGCCACGATCGTCGAACTGCCGGCGCCGAGCACGCTCACCGACGCGGGCGGCCCGGTCGACTGGAACTACGTCAACCACGTCGTGGTGAACGGTGCCGTGATCGCGTGCGCGTTCGGCGACCCGGTGGCGGACGACCGGGCGCGGGGGATCCTCGCGGACGTCTATCCGGGGCGCGAGGTGCGTTCGGTCGATGCCCGCGAGGTGTTCGCCCGGGGCGGCGGGCTGCACTGCATCACGCAGCAGCAGCCGGCGGTGCAGTAAAGATCACTTCAGTAGCCATTACGCACCGTAATGCGTACTGTAGTGACCATGAGTGAGCAGGATCCGCGACTCGCACAACCCTTCCCGGCAGCCATCACGCGTTCCGCGCGAGCGATCGGATCGGACCTCGCGGGGTGGCGGAAGATCCTCGGCCTGACGGCCGAGCAGGTCGCCGATCGCGCCGACATCACGCGGGCCACGCTCAGGAAGCTCGAACACGGCGACCCGTCGGTCGGATTCCACGTCGTTCTGCGGACAGCACGTGCGCTGGGGGTGCTCGACACGCTCACCGAGGCGCTCGACCCGTTGCAGACCGACCTGGGACGAGCGCGGGCGGACATGCTGCTCAGGAAGCGGATCCGGTGAGCGCCCGCGGCGCAGGAGACGTCAGGCCGTAGGCCCCCCGAGCCCGACCCGCGGCTGCAGCCAGTCGAGCCCCGCGGCGAGCGCCGCCCGTGCCGTCACCCAGCTGTGCCGGCCACCGGGCACCACCCAGGTGGCGACGTGCATGCCCGCGGCCCGGGCGCGCTCGGCCATCACCGGCATGACCGGCCCGTAGGTGGTGTCGAGGGCCCCGGCGGCGAAGAACGCGTTCGAGTCCCGGAACGGCGCACCGGCCCGCAGCAGCGCCGCCGGCTGCGCGGCCGCCCACGCCGCCCGGTTCCCGGCGAAGCCCTCGGTGATGGTCTTCGTCACGCTGCCGAGCGACGGCCCGTCCTCGCCCGAGACGTCGATGAGGTTGCCGAACCGCGCGGGGTCGCCGGCGCCGAGCTGGATCGCGCAGGTGCCGCCCTGCGAGAACCCGCCGATGGTCCACGCCGACGCGGCGGTCTGCACGCGGAGGTGGCTCGTCACCCACGCCGGCACGTCCTGGGTGAGGTAGGTCCGACTGTTGCCGAGCTTCCCGTCGACGCACATCGGGTTCGCCGACTGCGGGCCGAGCTGGTCGGGGACGACGACGACGGGTGCGAGTCCGCGGTCCAGCGTCGCGAGGGCGTCCATGGTCCGCTCGATCTGCCCGCCGGTCTGCACGTCGTCGGGACCGGCTCCGCGGGACTGCCCGGACAGCAGCACGTCGACGGGGAGCGCCGGTGGGTCGGCCGTGAGTGCGGCCGGCGGCAGGTAGAGCAGTGCCTGCCGGACGGCGAAGTGCGACCGCGTGGCCGGGATCGTCACGCGGAGCAGTCGCCCCGTCGCGGGCAGGTCGGTGGGCGCGGTCCACGTCGTCGCGAGGTCGAGGCTCGACGGCTGCGGCGTGGTGCCCGGTGCCTCGGCGGCGGGGATCCCGCCGGTGGCCGCAGCGGTCGGTGCGAGCGTGGCGGGACGCGCGGTCGGCACGCTCGTCGCGTGGGCCGTGGAGGCGCGACTCGGCTCCGCCGCGACGGCTCGCCCGGCGGGTGCGGCGCTGGCCTGGTGCGCCGCTCCCCAGCCGCCGGCGGCACCGAGCGCGAGGCCGACCACCAGGCCGGCGGCGAGCAGTCCCGTCGAGCGGGAGCGGATCCCTGGTGTCCGTGTCATCGGTCGTCCTCGTCCGGCTCGCGTCCGGCCCGGTGCCGGTCGCGCGGAGCCGATCGTAGGGAGTCGCGCCGGGAGGGACCCGGCGGTTTCGGGCCGCTGGCTGAGCGTCTTCCCGGCCGGTCCCAGGGTGCGCGCCGCGAGGGAACCGACGCCCGCGACGGCAAGCGACACCGCGTACAGCAGCGTGGTGACGGGTGTACTCGGTGGCGGGTCCGGCGCACGGCACCGCGTCGGTATCGTCAGCGGACCGGTCCACCCGACCCGGTCCGTGCACCGTCGCACGGACCCCGGCCCCCGCGGCTCCGGCCGCGAGCAGGAGGGAACTCCCCCATGGCGTCACCCACGATCGTCTCCGCCCCGCCCCGGCCAGCGCGCGGCGGGTCCCTGAAGCGGAGCCTCGGGCTGTGGGCGATCGTCGGCCTCGGGCTCGGGTACATGACCCCGACCGTGGTGTTCGACACCTTCGGCATCGTGTCCGGCGAGACGGACGGTGCCGTGCCGAGCGCGTACCTCATCGCGCTCGTGATCATGCTGCTGACGGCGATCAGCTACGGGAAGATGGTCCGCGTGTACCCGGCGGCGGGGTCGGCGTACACCTACGTGCGGGAGTCGATCCACCCGAACGCGGGCTTCATGGTCGGCTGGGCGTCGCTGCTGGACTACCTGCTGCTGCCGATGGTCAACGCGCTGATCATCCGCCTCTACCTCGAGCAGGTCTTCCCCGCGCTGCCCGCCTGGGTCACCGTCGTCGTCTACACGCTGTTCGTGACGACGGTGATCTGCCTGTCGATGCGGGGCACCTCGAACCTCAACATGGTGCTGCTCATCGGCGCGATCCTGGCGATGATCGCGTTCGTCGTCTTCGCCGTGATCGAACTCGTCGAGGGCGCCGGAGCCGGCACCGTGGTCAGCACCGAGCCCTTCGTCCACGACGGCGTGACGATGTCGGCCCTCCTCACCGGGGCGACGGTCGTGTGCTTCTCGTTCATCGGCTTCGACGCGGTGACGATGTACACGGAGGAGGCGAAGAGCATCCGCATCATGCCGAAGGCGATCCTGCTGACCGTCCTCATCGGCGGCCTGATCTTCCTCGTCTCGGCGTACTTCGCCCAGCTCCGCTTCCCGACCAACGCCCCGTTCGGCGAGTTCACCGACGACCCGCTGCCCCAGATCGGGCTGCTCGTCGGCGGCAAGGTGTTCCAGGCCGTCCTCGTCTCCGCCGGGTTCGTCGCCGCCCTCGCCTCCGGACTGGCGTCCCACGCGAGCGTCGCCCGCATGCTGCTCGTGATGGGCCGCAACAACGTCCTGCCCAAGAAGGTCTTCGGCTACGTCAGCCCGCGCACCCGGACGCCCATCCCGAACGTCGTGATCGTCGGGGCGGTCACGCTCCTGGCGATGACGTTCTCGCTCGACACCGTCTCGGCCTACATCAACTTCGGTGCGCTCATCGCCTTCACCTTCGTCAACCTGACGGTGATCGTGCACTTCGCCTGGCGCCAGGGCCGGCGTCGCACCGCACGCGACCGCTTCTCCTTCATCGTCCTGCCCGGCGTCGCGATGCTGCTGACCGGTGTTCTCTGGTCTCAGCTGCACGCCGACGCCCTCATCGCCGGCGGCGTCTGGGCCGCGATCGGCTTCGTGTACCTGCTGGTGATCACGAAGGGGTTCCGGATCCAGCCGAAGGGGTTCGACGAGAACCAACCCGTCACCGGCGTCAACAAGCAGCTGACCGACCAGGTCTGAACCACCGCCCGGCCCGAACCACACAGGAGACACGATGAACGACACGGCCACCGTCTACGCGGTCAGACTCTAGAGGTTCCCCGGGACCGAGCT
>NZ_BACZ01000725.1 GCF_000333375.1 Curtobacterium sp. B18 | reverse complement strand
GGCCTCGATGGGCGGGAAGGTCGCCTCCGTCGTGGCCGCGCGCACCGTGGACGGCAGCAACGGCCTGTTCGGCCTGCGTGCCGTGGTGCTGCTCGCCGCGTCGCCGCTCTCCCCCGAACCGATGGACGACGAGCGTCGGCAGTCCATGCTCGACTGGGCGTCCGACGGCGAGATCGGGCCCGACGAGGCCGAGGCCTTCGTCGACGCCAACACCGCGTCCCGCCTGGCGCCGGAACCGCACACCATCGCCGTGCACGACGTGCAGCGCGCCGTTCCGCAGGCCTGGACCGACTGGCTCGTCCGCGGCAGCCGCGAGGACTGGTCGACCGTCTTCCCGCCGAACCCGGTCCCCGCCCTCGTGCTCGCCGGCGCCGAGGACGGCGACCTCGGGCCGGACGCCCAGCGCGACCTGAACCTGCCGCACTGGACCGCGGGCGAGTTCGACACCGTCCCCGGGGCGGCACACCTGCTGCCGTGGGAGCAGCCCGACGCCGTCGCCGACCGCATCCGCGACTTCTGGCGCCGCCGGGTCGACCACGGTCCCGTCGTCCCGGAAGGCACCGCGCGCGTGATCGCCTCGCCCCGGGTCAGCGCCCGCACCCGCGGCATCCTCGCCGTCCGCGCGCTGCCCGACGCCCCGGACCGCGAACCGCGTGCCCTCACCCGCGAGCAGCTCGACACCCTCCGGGCTCTGGCGCGTGTCGTCGTGCCGCAGCCCGGCGACCGCCCGGTCGACCTCGCGCTGCGCGTCGACGACCAGCTCGCCGACGGGCTCGGGGACGGCTGGCGACCGGACGGCCTGCCCGCCGACGTCGACGCGTACCGGGCCGGGCTCGACGCGCTCCGGAGCGAGACCGCGCACGGCGACGAGCACCTCGCCGAGGTCGTCGACGCCGTCGCGGCGGGCGAGTACACGCCCACCGCCGGGTCGCTCGACGGTCCGCAGCTCCGTGCGTGGCTCGAGGACGCCAGCGTCGACCTCGCCAAGCAGTGGATGGCGCACCCGGCGACGATGGCCGCGATCGACTACGACGGCTTCGCCAACGGTGGCGACGGTCTGCGCAAACAGGGCTTCCTGCTCCTCGGGGCCGGCGAGCGCGAAGCATGGGAACCGACGGGAGCCGGACGATGAGACTCGACCACCAGCGCCACCACAGCGAGGACGAGGTCGTCGACGTGGTCGTCGTCGGCACGGGAGCGGGCGGAGCACCCCTGCTGGCGACCCTCGCACGACGCGGACTCAGCGTCGTCGCGCTCGAGGCCGGTCCGAACACCGAGCCGGACGACCACACGCCCGACGAGGTCGAGGCACCCGGTGACATCAACTGGATGGACGAGCGCATCAGCGGCGGCAGCGCCCCGACCGCCTTCGGCCCGGAACAACAGCGGCACCGGCGTTGGCGGGTCGACCCTGCATTGGGGCGCGTTCACGCCGCGGCCGAACCAGCACGACATCCGGTTCCGCACCGACTCCGGGCAGGGCGAGGACTGGCCGATCGACCACGCCGAGCTCACCCGCTGGATCGAGCAGGCCGAGCACGACGTCGGCGTCGCCGGACCCGCGCACTACCCGTGGGACCCGGAGCGCCGCTACCGCATGGGTCCGCCGCCGCGGAACGCCTCGTCGGACATGATGATCCGGGGAGCCGCCGCGGTGGGCATCACCGCCACCGACGCCCCCGTCGGCCTGACCACCGAGGACCGGCACCAGGAGCACCACGGCCTGCGCCAGGCCTGCGTGTCCTGCGGTTCGTGCCACCAGGGCTGCCGGAACGGGGCGAAGGTGTCGATGGACACCACCTACCTGCCCGCCGCCGTCGCGTTCGGGGCGGAGATCCGCGCCGAGGCCTTCGTGCACGGCATCGAGCTCGACGCCCGCGGCCGGGTCGAGGCCGTCGTCTACCGCCAGGGCGGGCGGGACCACCGGCAGCGTTGCCGCACGCTCGTCCTCGCCGCGGGCGGCATCGAGACGCCGCGGCTGCTGCTGCACACCGGTCTCGCGAACAGCAGCGGTCAGGTGGGCCGGAACTTCACCGCGCACGGCGCCACCCAGGTGTGGGCGACGTTCGACGAGTCGATGCGCTCCTACCGTGGCTACCCGTCGTCGATCATCACCGAGGACTTCATCCGCCCCGACGACGCGGACTTCGCCGGCGGCTACCTCATCCAGAGCCTCGGCGCGCAGCCGCTGACGTTGGCCACGAGCCTCGTGCGCGGCGGCGGGCTCCGGGGCGCAGCGCTCGTCCGTGCCCTGCAGGACTACCCGCGGATGGCCGGCGTCGGCATCAACGCCGAGTGCCTGCCGTACGACGACAACCGGCTCGTGCTCGCCGACGAGGTGGACGCGAACGGGGTGCCGAAGGCCCGCGTCACGTTCTCGCCCGGGTCGAACGAGGAGGCCATCACCCGGCACGCCGTCCGCACCATGACCGCGATCGTCGAGGCCGCTGGTGGCACGGACGTCCGGGTGCTCGACCGGACCGCGCACACCGTCGGGACCGCGCGCATGGGCACCGACGCCGGCAGCTCGGTCGTCGACGCCGCCGGCCGGTCGTGGGACGTACCGAACCTGTGGGTCGTGGACAACTCGGTGTTCCCGAGCTCCCTCATCGCGAACCCGGCGCTGACGATCATGGCGCTGTCGCTCCGCACCGCCGACCGGCTGCTCCGCGACGACGCATCCGCCGACCGCGAGCAGGCCGCGACCGCCGTCGCCTGACGCGGATCACGCAGGACGGGAGGCGCGGTGCGGGCTGGCACCGCGCCTCCCGTTTGCCGTCGGTGACGGTCAGTCGTCGGCGGGTGCCCGATCCCGGGGCGGCACGACGACGGGATCCGACCGGCGTGCACGCATGCGCGCGCGTCGGTCGACGTCGAGGCCGTCCTCCGGAGGGTCGTTCGCGTCCGAGCCCACGAGCCAGGTGAGCCCGCGCAGCCCGCGCCGGTCGTCGGAGACGAGTGCGATCGACCAGAGCGCGCCCTCGTGCTCGGCGGCGCGGCGCTGGGCCCAGTCGACGGCCTGCAGGACGTCGGCCTCGAGCAGGTCGGTCGTCTCGGTCGCGAACACCTCGCCTTCGGGGCGCTGGACGTACACGCGGAAGCGCGGGCGCGGGTCCTCCCACGTGCTGTCGCGCTCGTCGACCTCGATGACGTCCATCCCCCGAGCCTACGAGTCCGGGTCAGCCGCGGGTGCGCGCCAACCGCCGGTTCAGCGCTCCGTTCAGCAGCGCCACGAGCAGCCCCACCGCGAACACGAGCGTGCCGAAGCAGAGCACCTGCGGCGGCATGCCGGCCTTGGCGGCGCCGTAGACGAACAGCGGGAACGTGACCGAGGGCCCCGCGACGAACGAGGTGATCACGTAGTCGTCGATCGACATCGCGAGCGCGAGGAGTCCCGCGGCGAGCATGCCCGGGGCGAGCAGTGGCAGGGTCACGAGCCGGAACGCCTGGAACGGCGTCGCCCCGAGGTCCCCGGCAGCCTCCTCGAGCGCCCGCGAGGTGCCGGCGATCCGCGCCCGCAGCACCACGACGACGTAGGCGACGTCGAACGCCACGTGCGTGAGCAGGATCGTCAGGAACCCGGTGCCGAGCCCGACCGACAGGAAGAACGACAGGGACGCGGACCCGACGACGATCGAGGGCGCCGCGATGTCCGCGAACACGACGGCGTTGACGGCACCGCGCCCGGGGAACCGGTAGCGCTCGAGCGCCAGGGCCAGCGGCAGACCGATCGCGACCGAGATGATCGCGGCGAGGAACGCGACGACGACCGAGGTGACGAACGCCTGTCCGAGGCCCGACACGTTCACGAGGTTCGCGTACCAGTAGGTCGTGAACCCGTTCCACGCGAACGACAGCCGGTTCGTCGGGGCGTCGTTGAACGAGTACACGATCATGTAGACGATCGGCACGAGGGTGATCGCGATGGTGACCCAGTAGACGATGGCGAGCCACGGCCCGCGGCGGTTCACCCCGTGCCGGCGCGGACGGCCGGTGACGGCGCCGGTCGCGGGCGAGGTCGGGGCGGCGGACGGACGGGACGGTGCGACGGCGGTCATACGAGGTCCTCGAGGTCGTCGGTGCCGGAGACGCGGGCGTAGATGAACAGGATGATGCCGAGCACGACCATCAGGACGGTCGAGAGCGCCGCGGCGACGTTGTACTGCTGGTTGCCGGAGTAGGCGTCCTGGATCGCCTGCCCGATCGTGTACGTGTTCGTGCCGCCGAGGAGCGCCGAGTTCACCGGGTCGCCCACGCTGTCGATGAAGACGAGCAGGACCCCGGCGAAGATGCCCGAGCGGGACAGGGGCAGCGTGGTGTGCCAGAACGCCCGGACCTTGCCCGCGTACAGGTCGTTGGCCGCTTCGCCGAGCCGCGGGTCGATACGTTCGAGCGCGGCGTAGATCGGCAGCACCATGAACGCCAGGTCGTTGTAGGCGTCGCCGAAGACCACCGCGCCGCCGGTGCCGAGGATGTGGAAGTCCTTGCCCGCCAGACCGATCGCCTGCAGCGTCGTGACGACGGGCCCCTGGGACGCGAGGACGAACGCCCACATGTCGGTCCGGATGACGAACGACACGAGGAAGCTGACGAACACGAGCATGAGGAGCGGGTTCTTCCACCGCGGGGACACTCGGAACGCGATGAAGTACGCCACCGGGTACCCGACGATGATGGTGACGACGGTGGCGGCCGCGCCGTACCAGAGCGATCGGCCGAGGAACGTCAGGTACGGCACCTGCGGGTCGATGAACAGCGCGCCGTAGACCCCCCAGTTCCACGTGAACGTGTAGCCGTCGTCCGGGTTGCCCGACATGAGCGAGACGACGAGGCCCGACACGAGCGGGATGACGAAGAACACCGCCAGGTAGGCGGCGCCGACGACGGCGAGCAGGAACGGCACCCGCAGCCGGCGACCGCGCCGGACGGTCGACGGATCCGGTCCGGCCCCGCGACCGGCGGTCCCGGCCGTGCCGACGGCGACCGTGCCCGACGCGCTCACGACTGCACCACCGCGTTGAAGACACCGTTCCACTCCGAGTACTCGTCGTAGTTCTCGAACACCCGGAACTCGTGCGACTTGTCGAGCACCTCGGACGACGGGAAGACCAGCGGGCTGTCCGCCACGGTGGGGTCGTCCAGCTCGTCCCGGACGTAGTCCTCCGCGGCGGGCACCGGGCAGACGTAGTTGACGTAGTCCTCGACGATGCCGGCGATCTTCGGCGTGTAGTAGAAGTCCATCCACGCCAGCGCGGACACGGGGTTCGCCGCCTGGCGGGGGATCATGAGGTTGTCGTGCCACATCATCTGGCCTTCCTCGGGCGTGACGAACCGCAGGTGCTCGAACCCGGACTGCTGCGCCTGGAACACGTCGCCCGACCACGCCTGGGTGATCCAGGTGTCACCGTTCTCGAGCTTGTTGATGTAGCTCTGGTCGTAGAAGCCGGTCACGCTCGGGCGGAGCTTCCGCAGCCACTCCTGCGCCGTCCGCCAGTCGGCCGGGGTCGACGTCTCGGGGGCGATCCCGTTCGCGAGGAGCCCGAGGGACCCGAGCTCGGTGTTGTCGCTCATCAGTCCGACGCGGCCCCGGAACGCCGGGTCGAGCAGGTCCTGGAAGGACGTGATCTCGCGGTCGATGTACTTCGGGTTGTAGGCGAGGCCGGTGAACCCGGTCTGCCACACGACCGAGTGCTCGTTCCCGGGGTCGTAGGTCGGGTCCTTGACCGAGTCGCCGGCGTACTTCGCGAAGTTCGGCAGCCGCGAGTGGTCGAGCTCGCACACGAACCCGTTCTTGATCATCTGTGTCAGCTCGAAGCCGTTCGTCATCACGACGAGGTCGTACCCGGTCGCTCCCTGCGCCCGGAGGATCGGCGACACCGTCGCGTAGAACGTCGCGTTGTCCTGGATCACGGCCTGGTAGTCGACCGTGATCCCGGTGGCCTCCTCGAAGAGCTGGATCGACTCGGACTTGCCGTGGTCGGAGTCGATGTAGAGCGGCCAGTTCGCGAAGTTGAGCTGCTTCGTGGCCGTCGCGTCGGCCCAGAACCGCTTCCAGTCCACGGGGTGTTCGGCGAGCGAGGCGGCGGAGCCCTTGATGCTGCACCCGGCGAGCAGCGCGGCGACGGCGGCGGCCCCGCCGCCGGCGAGGAAGCCGCGTCGGCTGACACGCGCGGACGTCAGTCCGCGCACGAGGTCCGGGCGCGTGCTCACGCGCCCACCCCCGCGGTGGCGGGTGCGGACTGGAGGCGCGGGTCGGCTCCGGCGGTGACGGTCGCGTCGGAGGCGGGTTGCGCCTCCAGGCCGAACCCGTGGTCGACGCCCCACGTGAGCCAGACCTCGGTGCCGGTGGCGATCCGGGACCCGCCCTTCGAGTTCTGCGCGAAGACCGAGACGCGCCCAGCGCCCGGCACGTCCACGAGGTACTGGGTGCTGACCCCCGAGAACGAGACGTCGACCACCCGTCCGGGCCCGAGGATGTTGCGTCCGGCCTCGGGGGCCGGCTCCGCGGTGCGGATCTTGAGCTTCTCGGGCCGGACGCCGACGACCACGCGACCGGTCGTCGCGACGGCGCGGTCCGCCGGGACGGCGATCGAGCCGGACGCGGTGACGACGACCAGGAGCCCGCCGTCGGTCCCGCGGACCTCGCCCTCGAGCAGGTTCGACTGTCCGAGGAAGTTCGCGACGAACGCCGTGCGGGGCAGCTCGTAGAGGTCCTGCGGGCTCCCCATCTGCTCGATCCGACCCCCGTTCATGACGGCGACCGTGTCGGCCATCGTCATCGCCTCCTCCTGGTCGTGCGTGACGTGCAGGAAGGTGAGACCCACCTCGGCCTGGATCGTCTTCAGCTCGAGCTGCATCTGGTGCCGGAGCTTGAGGTCGAGCGCACCGAGCGGCTCGTCGAGCAGCAGGAGCGCCGGACGGTTCACGATCGCGCGGGCCAGTGCGACGCGCTGCTGCATGCCGCCGGACAGCTGCGACGGACGCTTCGACGCCGACGCGTCGAGTTCGACGAGGTGCAGGGCCTCGCGCGCCTTGGTCATCGGGTCCGGGATCCGCCGGCGCTTCAACCCGAAGGCGACGTTCTCGAGCACGCTCATGTGCGGGAAGAGCGCGTAGTTCTGGAACACCGTGTTGACCGGGCGCTGGTACGGCTTCGTGTCGGTGACGTCCCGCCCACCGATCGTGATCGTGCCGCTCGTGGGCTCCTCGAGCCCGGCGACCAGGCGCAGGGTCGTCGTCTTGCCGCAGCCCGAGGGGCCGAGCAGTGCGAAGAACGAACCGGCCGGGACGGTCAGGTCGAGCGCGTCGACCGCGGTGTGGCCGGGGAAGGACTTGGTGATCCGGTCGAGCCGGAGATCGGCTCCCGATTCGGCGAACGTGCCGGTCATTGCCATGGTGCCTCCTGCTGCTCGGGGTCGGGGGTCGTGTTCAGCCGATGTAGGACATGACGTGCTTGATGCGGGTGTAGTCGTCGAACCCGTACTGGGACAGGTCCTTGCCGTAGCCGGAGTGCTTGAAGCCGCCGTGCGGCATCTCGGCGACGATCGGGATGTGCGTGTTGATCCACACGCACCCGAAGTCGAGGTCACGGGCGAAGCGCATCGCCCGTGCGTGGTCGGTCGTCCACACCGAGCTCGCGAGGCCGTACTCGACCCCGTTCGCCCAGGCGAGCGCCTGCTCGTCGGTCGAGAAGCGCTGCACCGTCTGCACCGGACCGAAGATCTCCTGCTGCACGGCCCGGTCGTCCTGCCGGAGTCCGGAGACGATCGTCGCCTCGTGGAAGTAGCCGGTGTCACCCAGCCGGTTGCCGCCGAGCTCGATCGTCGCGTGGTCGGGGAGCGTGTCGACGAACGACCGGACCTGGGCGAGCTGGTTCGCGTTGTTCACCGGGCCGAAGGCACCGGACGGCCCCGTCTGCGCGTGGGTCCGCGCCCGTTCGGCCAGCGCCGCGACGAACTCGTCGTGGATGCCGTCCTGCACGAGCAACCGCGTGGCGGCGGTGCAGTCCTGCCCGGCGTTGAAGAACCCGGCGGCGACGATGCCGGCGACGGCGGACGGGATGTCGGCGTCGTCGAAGACGATCACCGGTGCCTTGCCGCCGAGCTCGAGGTGCGTGCGCTTGAGGTCGCCGGCGGCGGCGCGGGCGACCTCCATGCCGGCGCGGACGGAACCGGTGACGGAGACGAGCTGCGGCGTGGGGTGGTCGATCATCGCGGCGCCGGTGGTGCGGTCCCCGACGACGACGTTGAGGACACCGGGCGGCAGGAACTCGGCGGCGACCTCGGCGAGGAGGAGGGTGGACAGCGGCGTCGTGTCGCTCGGCTTGAGCACGGTGGTGCAGCCCGCGGCGAGCGCCGGTGCGACCTTCCACACCGCCATGTTGAGCGGGTAGTTCCACGGGGTGACCTGGGCGACGACACCGACGGGCTCGCGCCGGACGAACGACGTGTGGTCGGCCAGGTACTCGCCGGCGCTCCGCCCTTCGAGGTTCCGGGCCGCGCCGGCGAAGAACCGGATCTGGTCGACGGACAGCAGGATCTCGTCCTCGACGAGGGTGGCGCGGGGCTTGCCGGTGTCGAGCGACTCGAGGTCGGCGAACTCCTCGGCACGCTGCTCCATCGCGTCGGCGATGCGGAACAGGGCGAGCTGCCGTTCCCCGGGGGTCGTGCGGCGCCAGGAGTCGAACGCCGTGCTCGCCGCCGTGAACGCGGCGTCGACGTCCGCGGCGCCGGACACCGGGGACGTGCCGTAGGACCGCTCGTTCGTCGGGTCGATCAGCTCGAACGTCGTCTCGGCCCGGACCGGGGTGGACGCACCCCCGATGAAGTTCCGGACCTCGGCCGTCCTCGTGGTCTCCAGCATGGCGGCGATACTGGCACGGAACGGGGCCGTTCGGAAGAAGATTCCGCAGGTTGTGGTGAACCGTAACAACGGAAATCGTCGCGAAACATCGTGTTCACAACGAAATCCCTTGCGCGGTGGAGTAGCCGCTGCCATGCTGTCCGGCATGGCGGCAGCACCACGACGTCCGGGACCGATCGACGACACCTCGAAACGGATCATCGAACAACTCCAGGCGGACGGGCGCCGTCCGTACGGCGAGATCGGCAAGGCGGTCGGTCTCAGCGAGGCGGCGGTCCGGCAGCGTGTGCAGAAGCTCACCGAGACCGGCGTCATGCAGATCGTCGCGGTCACGGACCCCCTGCAACTGGGCTTCCACCGTCAGGCGATGATCGGCATCCGGGTCAGCGGCGACACCCGAACCGTCGCCGATGCACTCGAACGGCTCCCGGCGGTCGACTACCTCGTCATGACCGCCGGGAGCTTCGACCTCATGGTCGAGGTCGTCTGCGAGGACGACGACGACCTGATCGAGCTCCTGAACGGCACGATCCGGGCGATCCCCGGTGTCGCCGGCACCGAGACCTTCGTCTACCTGCAACTCCGCAAACAGCTCTACGACTGGGGAACGCGATGACCATCTCCGAACCACGTGCCCGACTGGGCTCCTACGACCCGTTCGCCCCGGTGGACGACGCCGCGCTGCAGCAGAAGTCGCGCGACCACCTCTGGATGCACTTCGCCCGACACGGCGCGAACCAGGCCGGCGCCGACGTGCCGATCATGGTCCGCGGCGAGGGGCACCACGTCTACGACAGCCACGGCAAGGAGTACATCGACGGGCTGTCCGGCCTGTTCGTCGTCGCCGCCGGGCACGGTCGGAAGCGCCTGGCGGAGATGGCCGCCAAGCAGGCCGAGACGCTGTCGTTCTTCCCGATCTGGTCGTACGCGCACCCCGCGGCGATCGAGCTCGCCGACCGCCTGGCCGACCACGCTCCCGGCGACCTCAACAAGGTGTTCTTCTCGACCGGTGGCGGCGAGGCCGTCGAGACCGCGTTCAAGCTCGCGAAGTACTACTGGAAGCTCCGCGGCAAGCCGATGAAGCACAAGGTGATCTCCCGAGCGGTGGCGTACCACGGCACCCCGCAGGGCGCCCTCGCGATCACCGGCATCCCGACGATGAAGCAGATGTTCGAACCCCTGGCACCCGGCGGCTTCCGCGTGCCGAACACGAACTACTACCGCGCCGCCGAGATGGGCTTCGCCGGCGAGAGCGAGGAGGAGTTCGGCTTCTGGGCGGCCGAGCGCATCCGCGAGATGATCGAGTTCGAGGGCCCCGACACCGTCGCCGCGGTCTTCCTCGAGCCGGTCCAGAACTCCGGTGGTTGCTTCACCCCGCCGCCCGGGTACTTCCAGCGGGTCCGCGAGATCTGCGACGAGTACGACGTGCTGCTCGTCTCCGACGAGGTCATCTGCGCGTTCGGCCGGATCGGCACCATGTTCGCGTGTGACACCTACGGCTTCGTCCCGGACATGATCACGTGCGCGAAGGCGATGACCTCGGGGTACTCCCCCATCGGCGCGACGATCATCAGCGACAAGCTCTTCGAGCCGTTCGCCTCGGGTGACACGACCTTCTACCACGGCTACACGTTCGGCGGGCACCCCGTCTCGGCCGCCGTCGCGATGGAGAACCTCGACATCTTCGAGGAGGAGGGACTGCTCCAGAACGTGCAGCAGAACGCCCCGCTCTTCAAGGCCGAGCTCGACACGCTCCGAGACCTGCCCATCGTCGGGGACGTCCGCGGTGACGGGTACTTCTACGGCATCGAGCTCGTGAAGGACAAGGCCACCAGGACGACGTTCGACGACGCCGAGTCCGAGCGCCTGCTGCGCGGGTTCCTGTCGAAGGCGCTCTTCGACGCGGGGCTGTACTGCCGCGCCGACGACCGCGGCGACCCCGTCGTGCAGCTCGCACCGCCGCTGACCATCGGCCAGCCGGAGTTCCGCGAGATGACGTCGATCCTGCGGAGCGTCCTGTCCGAGGCCTGGACGAAGATCTGACCGTGACCGGCTACCGGGGCGTCTCGTTCTGGCTCGACGCGCTCGTCGCGAGCGGCCGCGACGACCTGACGCCCCGGCTGCCGCTCGACGGCGACACGACCGCGGACGTCTGCATCGTCGGCGGTGGACTGACGGGTCTCTGGACCGCGTGGTACCTGCACCAGGCCGACCCGCGCCTCCAGATCGTCGTCGTGGAACGGGAGATCGCCGGGTTCGGTGCGTCCGGCCGCAACGGCGGCTGGTGCTCGGCGCTGTTCCCGCGATCCGCCGACGCGATCGCACGCGAGCACGGCCGCGACGCGGCGCTCGCCCTGCGTCGGGCGATGCGCGACACCGTCGACGAGGTCGGACGCGCAGCGGCCGAGGCCGAGATCGACTGCGACTACGTCAAGGGCGGCACCGTCCTCTACGCGCGATCCGCCGTGCAGGAGCGCGCGGCCCGCGACGAGGTCGCCTCATCGGCCGCGTGGGGCGACGACATGACGTACCGCGACGCACGCCCCGGCGACGCGGCCGGATCGGCCGGCGTCGCGTGGACCCCGGACTGCGCGCGGGTGCAGCCCGCAGCGCTCGTGCGTGGCCTGGCAGCCGCACTGGAGGCGCGGGGCGTCCGGATCGCGGAGCACACGCCCGCCTCGTCCTGGGACCGGGGCCGCGTGGTCACCTCGCGCGGGACCGTGACGGCGGGCGCCGTCGTGATCGCCGTCGAGGGCTACGGCGCGCAGCTCGCCCAGACGAAGCGGCGGATCCTGCCGCTGTACTCGCTCATGATCGCGACGGCGCCGCTGCCCGCAGCCGTGTGGGAGCGCATCGGCCTGGAGCACGGCCAGACGTTCTCCGACTACCGGCACCTGCTCGTCTACGGACAGCGCACTGCCGACGACCGGCTGGCGTTCGGCGGACGGGGCGCACGCTACCACTGGGGGTCGTCCATCACCCCCGGGTACGACCGAGTCCCCCGCGTGTTCCAGCACCTGCGACGATCCCTGGTCGAGCTGTTCCCCGCCGTCCGGGACGCACCCGTCACGCACACGTGGGGCGGACCGCTCGGCGTCCCCCGCGACTGGTGCGCGTCCGTGACCTGGGACGGCCACGTCGGCACCGCCGGCGGCTACGTCGGCGACGGCCTGTCGACGACGAACCTGGCCGGTCGGACGCTCGCCGACCTGGTGCTCGGCGTCGACTCGTCGCTGACCGCGCTGCCGTGGGTGAACCACCGCTCGCCCGACTGGGAACCCGAGCCGCTCCGGTTCCTCGGCGCGAACGCCGGACTCGTGGCGACCGACCTCGCCGACCGCGAGGAAGCACTGACCGGCCGGCCGAGCCTCGCGGCGCGGCTGATGGCGCCCCTGACCGGAGGACACTGATGGACGCTGACGTGATCGTCGTCGGGGCCGGGGTCTCCGGGCTCGCCGCCGCCCGGGCACTCGCGCAGGGCGGGCACCGCGTCGTCGTGCTCGAAGCGCGCGACCGCATCGGCGGCCGCACCTGGACGGACGACGCCCTCGGCGTGCCGGTCGACCTCGGCGCGTCCTGGATCCACGGCGTCGAGGGCAACCCGCTCTGGGCGCTGGCACCGGCGTTCGGGATCGAGACCGTCGAGTTCACGGTCGGCAGCTTCCAGTTCGACGGCCGCCCGATCGGATGGCACGCCCCGTCCGGCCGGCGGCTGACGGACGCCGAGGCAGCGGCGTTCGTCGCCGACCTGCACGCCCTCGACGCCGCCCTGCCGGCCGTGGTCGAGCACGCGCCGCCACCGTCGACCTACGCCGTCGCGGTGAACACGGTGCTGCGCGACCTGCGGATCGAGGGCGACCGGGCGGCTCGGGTCCGCGAGTACACGGCGCACCGGTCCGAGGACCTCTGCGGTGCGCCGGTCACGGTCCTCGACGCGCACGGGCTCGACGAGGAACACGTCCCCGGCGACGAGGTCGTGTTCCCGGCCGGGTACGCCCAGTACGCGCACGCCCTCGCCGACGGGCTCGACGTCCGGCGTTCGTCGGTCGTCATGGCCGTCCGGCAGTCCGCCGACGGCACCGTCGTCGAACTCGCCGACGGCACGACCCTGTCCGCCGCGCACGTCGTGGTCACCGCGCCGCTCGGCGTGCTGCAGGCCGGCGCGATCACCTTCGAGCCGCCACTCGACCCCGCCGTCCTCGACGCGATGGGCCGGCTCGGCATGGGCGTCTACGACAAGGTGTTCCTGCGCTTCCCCGAGCGCTTCTGGGGCGACGACTGGGTCGTGCGGCAGCAGGGCCCGGCGGGGGTGGACTGGCACTCCTGGTACGACATGTCCCGGGTGAGCGGGCAACCCGTGCTCGCGGCACTCGTCGGCGGGGCAGGCGCTCGACGGATCGAGTCGCTGCCGGACGCCCTGGTCGTCGACGAGGCGGTCGAGGCGCTCCGTCGGATGTTCGGGGCCGCGGTACCGGAACCGGATGCCGTGCGGATCACCCGGTGGGCGGCGGACCCCTTCGCGCGCGGGTCGTACTCGTACCTGCACGTCGGGGCGTCCCCGGACGACCACGACCTGCTCGGGACGCCGTCCGGGCGGGTGCAGCTCGCCGGCGAGGCCACGTGGGGCGACGACCCCGCGACCGTGCACGGCGCACTGCTGTCCGGCCTGCGGGCGGCGGGGAACCTGCTCGGGCACGAGGTGACGCCCGCGTCGTTGGCGGAGCCGCTGCCCGGCTGATCCGGAACCGCGGTCAGTCGAAGGCCGGGGTGGCCACCCGGCACCGGACCACGCCACCCGGTCGGACGGACGTCTCGCGCGCGATCTCTCGCTTCCCGTCGAGCAGGATCCGGCACGTCGCCGTCGCGCCCGCGCCCGGGGTGGCCCGCACGGACGCGCGCTGCTCGGCGAGGACGATCGTGTCGTGCGACCAGAGCGACCCGTCGCCGTCTCCGGCACCGGTCTCCTCGGAGCCGAGCCGGTGCACCTCCGGCACGTCGCCGCGGCGCTCGGCGCCTTCGACGCGCACGTCGGAGAGCTCGGCTCCGCTCGGCCGGTCGACACTGACCTCGTAGGTCACGGCCCAGGCGTCGCCGGTCTGCCGCTGCACGACGCTGCAGCCGGTGGCGAGGACGGCGACGGACCCGGCCACGGCGGCGGCGGCGAGGAGACGGACGACGGGACGCTGCTGTTCGGACATGGCACCAGCCTGCGCAGCCGGGTCCCGGCGGTCGTCCCCCGCTGGGTGCGACGTCGTGCGACGACCGGTCGATCCCGGGTCCGTCGAGCGGTTGACATCCGCTCCGGGCGCCCAGACGGTCGGTACCGTCGAACGCATGGGAAGCGTGCTGCCGGGCGTGATCGCCTTCGTCGTCGGGATCGTCCTCGCCGTGGCGGCCCTCGTGCCGTGGACGGCGTGGGAGTACCGCCGTCACGGGCAGCTCGGCTTCCGACGCTCGCTCGTCGCGTTCGGCACGCTCGTCTACGCCCTCGCCCTCGTGACCTACACGCTGCTCCCGCTGCCCGACGACGTCGCCACGATGTGCCGGAACGCGGCCTCGCCGCAGCTGACACCGTTCGCGTTCCTCGGGGACGTCGCGAAGGAGGGCGGGATCTCCGGACCCCGCTCGTTCCTGTCCAACCCGGCGTCCGCGCAGGTGTTGTTCAACGTGCTGCTGTTCGTGCCCCTCGGCGCACTCGCCCGTCACGCCGTCGCCCGGACACGGGTGTCCACCGGTCTGCTCGTCGGCCTCGGTGCCGGCTTCGTGGTCTCCCTGCTCATCGAGACGACCCAGCTCACCGGCGACTGGTTCCTGTACCCGTGCGCGTACCGCCTGTTCGACGTCGACGACCTGCTCGCGAACACGACCGGCGCCGTCCTCGGCACCCTCCTCGCGCCGCTCGTCGGACTGCTGGCCGGCTCCGGCCGCACCACCGACGCCGAGGCGCCCCGGCCGGTGACCGCCGCACGCCGGTTCTCGGGCATGCTCGCGGACGTCCTGGCGATCTGGCTGCTGTCCGGCACGCTCAGCGTCGGGACGGCCCTGGCGTGGGCGCTCACCGGACGCGACGATCAGGACCCGGTGCTCGGCACGCTCGTCACCGTCGGTGCCCTGGTGGCCCCCGCGCTGCAGCTCGCGATCGTGCTCGCGACGGGTCGGACCCTCGGCGAGCACGTCGTGCGTCTCCGACCGACACCCACACCGGGGGCCGGGAGGCGCGTGGTGCGCTGGGCGCTCGGCTCCGGCGGGTGGGCGGCCCTGCTCGCCGTCGACGTCCCGTTCTCCGGGTTCCTCGCGTTCGTGCTCGCCGTCACGTCGGTCGTCGCGGTCTGGGCGACCCGCGGTCGGCGCGGGTTCGCGCTCGCGGTGGTCCGGGCGGACGTCGAGGACGACCGGGTGCCCGCACGCGGACCGGTCGCCGTGCACGCCGACTGAGCAGGTCCACACCGCGTTCTCCGCGGCTGCGGTTCTCGGCGGTGCCACACTGGCGACCGTGAGCACGACGACGCGGACGACACCCGAGCACGAGCACCGCGCACCGGTCGCCGTCGCCGTGCTGGTGAACCTCGCGCTCAGCCTGTTCCTGCCGGACGAGGTGCTGTTCTTCCCGTCCTGGGTCGTCCCGCTCCTCGGGGTCCTGCTCCTCACCCCGCTCATCGTGTTCAACCCGCGGCGGCTCAGCCGCGAGACCACGTGGTCGCGATGGCTGTCCACCGGTCTCGCGGTCCTGCTGACCGTCGCGAACCAGCTGACGGTCGTGCGGACCCTCGACGAACTGCTGCACGGGCATCCCGACGGCGGCGCGGTGCTGCTCACGGCGCTGCAGGTCTGGGTGAGCAGCATCATCGCCTTCGGGCTCGTGTACTGGGAGCTCGACCGCGGTGGCCCCGTGGCCCGACGACGGCCGGACCTGTGGACGAGGGACCGCGCCGACTTCCAGTTCCCGCAGGAGACCGACCCGACCTCCGCCGGCTGGCGACCGGTGTACCTCGACTACCTCTACGTCGCGCTGACGAACATGATGGCGTTCAGCCCGACGGACACCATGCCGCTGACGGTCCGGGCGAAGATGATCATGGCCTACCAGTCGATCGGGGGGTTCATCCTGCTCGCGCTCGTCATCTCGCGCGCCGTCAACATCATCAGCTGACCGCACTCCCGACGAGCATTTCCGACACGTCCCAGAGGCGAGCGGCGTCGTCAACGCGGAGCAGGGGTGCCCACGGCGTGCGTCGGCCCGCCGGTCCGCCGAGCTGCCCGAGTCCGGTCGGACCGACGAACCCGCCGTCGAGGTCCGCGTCGGTCGCCGCGAGCAGGGCCGGCTCCGCCGCCGATGCCGGTGTCCCCACGAGCAGCCCCCGCGCCGACAGCCAGCGGATCAGCCGGACGGCCACGGTGTCACCAGAGCGCCCGATCTCCGGGCGTGCAGCGAGCAGACTCGTCGGTGCGACGCCGGGGTGGCTGACCGCACTCGTGATCCCCCACCCACCGGCCCGGCTCCTCCGACCGAGCTCGAGGGCGAAGAGCGCGCACGCGAGCTTCGACTGCCCGTACGCCCGCGCGACGTCGTAGTCCCGCTCGGACTGCAGGTCGTCCCACCGGATCGAGGCCCGCTGCGCCGCCACGCTCGACTGCATCACGACGCGGCCGTTCGCGGCACGGAGCAGGGGGAGCAGGCCGCCGACGAGCGCGACGTGCCCGAGGTGGTTGGTGCCGAACTGCAGCTCGAAGCCGTCCCGGGTGGTCTGCCGCTCCGGTGGGTTCATCACGCCGGCGTTCCCCACGACGACGTCGATCGGGGTGCCGTCGGACCGCAGCCGCTCCCCGAGCGTCGCGACCGACTCGAGCGAGGACAGGTCGAGGTCCTCGAGCACCACCGTGGCTCCCGGGTGCCGCGCGGTGATCCGGTCGACGGCGGCCGAGCCCTTCTCGCGGTTCCGCACCGGGACGACGACCTCGGCACCCGCGCCGGCGAAGCGCGCGGCGATCTCGAGTCCGATGCCGTCGCTCGCCCCGGTCACGAGGACCCGGCGTCCGCCGAGGTCCGGGAGGGTCAGTCGTTCGTTCCGTGCCATGGTCCGCCTCTTCCGTCGTCGTGAGCACCCGATCCGGCACCCG
>NZ_BACZ01000726.1 GCF_000333375.1 Curtobacterium sp. B18 | reverse complement strand
TCGGCCTTGTCCGGGTCGCGCTCGAAGCGGGGTTCCCAGTACGTCTCGTCGCGGGAGGTGCCGTCGCGCTCGATCACCCGGACGGTGGCCGGCGGCAGCTTGCCGACGCCGGACAGGATCGTGCGGGGCGCCGGGACGATCGAGTGGAAGGTCATGTAGGACGCGAAGGCGATCGGGTCGATGCTCGTGTCGACGCTGCCCCCGGGGCCGCCGTTTCCGGCGAGGACCGCGGGCAGGGAGCTGGCGAAGCGGATCCCGCCGGGGACCTCGGCGACGTAGAGCGGCTTGATGCCGAGCCGGTCGCGGGCGAGGACGAGCCGGCCGCTGGCGTGCTCCCAGATCGCGATCGCGAACATCCCGACCAGGTGGTCGACGAAGCGGGTGCCCCACTCGGCGTAGGCGGCGAGGATGACCTCGGTGTCCGAGGTCGAGGAGAACCCGTGGCCTCGGCCGCGCAGCTCGTCGCGGAGCTGCCGGTAGTTGTAGACCATGCCGTTGTAGGCGATGGTCAGTCCCGCGCGCGGGTGCACCATGGGCTGCGCGCCGGCGGTGGACAGGTCGACGATCGACAACCGCCGGTGTCCGAGCGCGACCGGGCCGCGCGCCCACAGCCCGTCGCCGTCGGGGCCGCGGTGCACGAGGCAGCCGGTCATCCGCGCCACCGCCGCGACGTCCGGCGCCGTCCCGTCGAACCGGAGTTCTCCCGCGAGCCCGCACATCAGCGCTCTCCTGCCGTTCCGGTGATCCAGGTGTCCTTGGCGCCGCCGCCCCGCGAGGAGTTGACGACCATGCTGCCCTCCGGCGCCACCCGGGTGAGGGCGACGTCGGCGAGGTGGGTGTCGTCCGGCCCGGTCCCCGTGACGTACACGAAGGCCCGCAGGTCGACGTGCCGGGGGTCGAGCCCTGCCGGCCCGATCGTCGGGTGCGAGGAGAGCTGCACGACCTCTTGTCCGACCCACCGGTCCGGGTCGGCGGCGATGGCACGGCGCCGCTCGGCGACCTCGGGGGCGCTGGCGCTCGGCCCGATCAGGACGTCACGCCCGCCCTCGCCGTCGACCGGCTTCGTCACGAGCTCCCCGACGCGGTCGAGCACCGAGAGCCGCTCGCCCTCGATGCTGGTGCGGTAGGTCGGGACGGCGTCGAGCAGCGGCTTCTCGTCGAGGTAGTACCAGATGAGGTCCGGCACGTTCACGTACATGGCCTTGTCGTCGACGAGCGCGTTGCCCGGCGCGTTCGCCAGGTGCACGCCCCCCGCGGCGGCGACGTCGAGGACGCGCGCGCCGAGGTCCGGTGCGTGCTCGGCGGCGAGCGCGCTGACGTCGCGGTCGATGCGCAGGTACAGCCCGTGCAGGACGTCGCCCGTCCGCGCCTCGACGACGTGGCCGTCGCGGACGTCCAGGTCCGAGCCGGCCAGGAGGCGTAGCCCGGCTCCGTCGGCCAGCCGTCGGTGCTCGAACCACGCGCCGGCGGCGGGGCCGTCGGTGACGAGCGCGATCACCGGGTCCGGTTCGCCGGTCACGGCGGACGCGTTCGTGCGGAGCGTGTGCCGGAGGCGGTCGACGACGCCGTGCGGGTCGAGCAGGTGCTCCGGCCGCGGGGCGTCCGGCACGACGTCGTCCATCAGCTCGCGGAGCGCGATGCCGTACGCGACGCCGGAGGGCGACCGGACGTTGTCCTCGAGCACCCGCCACCCGCCGAACTCGTTGCGGACCAGGTCGAACCCCATCACCGACGCTCGAACGGCGTCCTCGGGCAGCCGGGTGGCCGCCGGGTCCCAGCCGTCGGCGCCGACGAACTGGTGCTCGTCCATCGCGCCGTCGGACACGATCCGGCGCGGCCCGTAGGCGTCGCGGAGGAACAGCTCGATCGCGCGGGCGCGCTGCCCGAGGCCGGCGGCGAGCTGGCGCCACTCGTACGCGCTGATGGTCCGGGGCACGAGGTCGCACCCGAACGCCTGCACGCCGCCGTCGACCACGAAGCCGACCTCGTGCTCGCGGGTCCACGCGTCGCGGGCGGCGCAGCGGTCGATGGTGGTCTCGGCGTCCCACCCGCGGAAGAACGCCGCGAGCTCGCGGAACGCCGGGCGGGGCCGGGCTCCCGGTCCGACGGCCTCGTCGCCGGCGCGGACGCGGTAGGACGGGATCGTGACGGTCGGGTGGTCGTCCCTGCCGGACGGAGTGCCGGCGGTGTCCTCGACGACCGCGGCCACGACGTCGTCGAGCTCGCCGCGCTCGGCGTACGCGGTGCGCTGCCGGTCCGTCGAGTTCCCGCGGGCGAGGGTGTCCTCGGCGAGCGACGCCACCGTGGCCCAGTCGCCGAGCTCCTCGAGCTCCGGACGCAGTCGGGACACGAGCTGCCGGACGGCGGTCTCGGCGGGGAGCCGCTCCGGGTGCTGCCCGAGGCCGAGCAGTTCGCCGCTCAGGCCGCTGCGTGCCGCCTGCCACATCGCGGCCCGGTGCAGCGGTTCGCTGCGCGGGCGCCACTCGGCACCGGACTCGACCGCCTTCTCCGCCTTGCGGACGGCGGCGCGGAACAGACCGGCGATGAGCACGGCGTCGTCCACGATCGGCGTCGCGTCGCACACCCGCAGCTCGAGCGTCGGGGCGTGCGAGGACGGCCGCACGTCGAAGTACGCCATCTTCTTGTCGGCGATCACGCCCGAGGCGATGAGGTCGTCGAGCATCGCGTCGTACTCGGCGCCGTCCCGGACCCGTCCGAAGCTGCCGGCCGAGGGCCACCGCTGCCAGATGATGCTGCGGAACGAGGAGTAGCCGGTGTCCTGGCCGTTCCAGAACGGGCTCGACGCGCTGAGCGCCAGCAGGGCGGGCAGCACGGGCGCGACGCGCTGGGCGATCTGCACCGCCAGGTCGCGGTCGCTCACCCCGACGTGCACCTGCAGACCGCAGATGAGCTGTTCGTCGACGAGCATCCGGTACTGCTCCTGCATGCGGCCGTAGCGGCCACCGGACGTCAGCTCGAAGTCGGCGTACTCCGACCGCGGTGCGGTGCCGGCCGCGGCGATGGTGACCCCGGCGGGCGCGATCGCGGCGGTGAGTTCGCTGCGGAGGTCGACGATCACGCGTCGCAGGTCGTCGAGGGTGCGCACCACGGGGGTGTTCGTCTCGATGGTCGTGCGCTGGAGTTCGGCGCCGAAGCGGTCGGCGGGCAGTTTGGGCAGAAGGCGGGGGGCCTTCGCGGAAAGTCGGCCGGAATCGAGGTCGATGAGGTGCAGTTCTTCCTCGGCGCCGAGCGTCAGCTCTGCACTCATGGGCCGAACCTATCCCCGACCGCCCGGGATCGGCCCGGGGTTCCGCAGATCGTCGCATGCTCGAAACAAAGACTCCCGGGGTACACCCCGCTGGGAGCGCTGCTGGCGGGGCACGTAGGAACGAAGGATGCCCACCACCGTGTTCTGCCTGCACGCCCTCGGCTCGAGTTCCGAGGAGTACGCGGGGCTGCGCGCCCGCCTCGCCGGGACGCTCGACCTGGTCGGGATCGACCTGCCCGGGTTCGGGACGAGCACCGCGGCCACCGGGACGACCGTCGAGGAGATGGTCGTCCTCGTCGAGCGGGCGATCGGCCGGAGCGGTGCCACCGACTGGGCGCTGATCGGG
>NZ_BACZ01000727.1 GCF_000333375.1 Curtobacterium sp. B18 | reverse complement strand
GGTCGGAGGAGGCGATCTCGGCCGAGCCGTCCGGTGACTCTGCGAGCAGCGCGTGGCTCTCGTCGGTGAGCCGGTCGACGACCACGACGAACTCCCGGCCGCGCTGGCCGTCGCGGAGCACGACGAGGCGCTCCTCCACGCTCAGATCGAGGATGTGGATGAGCTCCCCCACCGCGAGGTCGTCGCGGTCCCCGGAGACGGGGTCGACGAGGTAGGAGCGGGCGGGCTGGTCGGCCTCGGTGGACGGCAGGGTGATGACGACCCGGTGGCCGCTGCGGCTCCACGGTCCGAGCTCGGCGTGCTGGTACCGGGACCCGGCGATCTGCGCGGCGTCGGTGCCGTCCGGGCGGACCACCCAGACCTGCTGCTTCACGCCGCCGTCGGTCGCGATGGCGACGGCGAGCCACTCGCCGTCGGACGACCACGTCACCCGGATCACGGGGTCGTCGGACAGTCGGATCCGCACGGGCTCGGGCGGGTCGGCGCCGACGACGACGTCCTGCACGAAGACCTCGGGGGTGCCGTGCCGATCGCTGACGAAGGCGACCCGGCGCGCGTTCCGCGTCATGGTGGGTCCCCACGACCCCCAGGCGGCGACGAGGCGCTCGCCCAGGTCGGCCGCCTGCCGGACGCGGGTCGACGACGCGACGGGTGTCGCGCCTCCCGGCCTCACCGCACCCCCTGCTGCTGCAGCCACATCTCGATGAGGCCGAGCTGCCAGAGCGCGTTCGCGCCGATCTCGGTCCGTGTGCCGTTCGGGTCCTGGAGCATCCGCTCGACGGTACCCGGGTCGAAGAGCCCGCGCTCCCGTGCCTCCGGCGCGTGCAGCGCCTGCCGGACGCGCTCGAGGTACGGGCCCTCGAGCTGCCGGATCGCCGGCACCGGGAAGTACCCCTTCGTCCGGTCGATGACGGCGTCGGGGACGATGCCGCGGGCCGCGCGCTTCATGACGCCCTTGCCGCCGTCGGCGAGCTTCAGCTCCGGCGGGATCGCCCCGGCGAACTCGACGAACTCGTGGTCGAGGAACGGCACGCGCGCCTCGAGGCCCCACGCCATCGTCATGTTGTCGACGCGCTTCACCGGGTCGTCGACGAGCATCGTCATCGTGTCGCTGCGGAGCGCGGCATCGACGCTCGTCTCGGCGCCGGGGACCGCGAACGCGGCGTCCACGAACGCGGACGGGGTGTCGTCGTCGCTCCGCCAGCGCTCCCCGAGCAGGGGTTGCAGGGCCGGCCAGCGGCGGTCCATGAACACCGACCGGTAGGCCTCGGCGGCCTGGTCCCGGGGGACGGAGGCGAGCGGCGGGTACCAGCTGTAGCCACCGAGCACCTCGTCGGCGCCCTGCCCGGACTGCACCACCTTGACGTGCTGCGACACCTCTTCCGACAGCAGGTAGAAGGCGACGCAGTCGTGGCTGACCATCGGCTCGCTCATGGCGCCGATCGCGCCGTCGATGCCGTCGAGCAGACGCGAGGAGGGGATCCGGATGCGGTGGTGGTCGGTGCCGAAGTGCCGGGCGACCTCGTCGGAGTACTCGAACTCGTCACCGGACTCGCCGCCGGCCGACTCGAAGCCGATGCTGAACGTGGCGAGGTCCTGCTGACCGGCCTCGGCGAGCAGGGCCACGACGAGCGAGGAGTCGATCCCGCCGGAGAGCAGCACGCCGACCGGCACGTCGGCGACCATGCGGCGCTCGACCGCGGTGCGGAGCTTCGCGGTGAAGGCCTCCTGCCAGTCCTGGTCGGTCCAGTCGGCCTTGTCCGGGTCGCGCTCGAAGCGGGGTTCCCAGTACGTCTCGTCGCGGGAGGTGCCGTCGCGCTCGATCACCCGGACGGTGGCCGGCGGCAGCTTGCCGACGCCGGACAGGATCGTGCGGGGCGCCGGGACGATCGAGTGGAAGGTCATGTAGGACGCGAAGGCGATCGGGTCGATGCTCGTGTCGACGCTGCCCCCGGGGCCGCCGTTTCCGGCGAGGACCGCGGGCAGGGAGCTGGCGAAGCGGATCCCGCCGGGGACCTCGGCGACGTAGAGCTCGCCGAGGACTGCGAGCTCGGCGTCCGCCTGTCCGCCGACGGCGCCAAGGTCGTCGTCGCGTACAGCCCCGAGGCCGTCACCCGTGAGGAGACCCCGCCCACCTTCGCGTCGCTCCTCAAGCAGCGGACCCGGTGGAACCAGGGCTTCCTGCAGGTCCTCGGCAAGGGCGAGTGGAAGAAGCTCCCGTCGTTCCGGCAGCGGTTCTTCGCCCGGTACATGCTCACGATGCCGTTCATCCAGGCGGCCACCGGGCTCCTCATCCCGCTCAGCGTCCTGATGATCCTGTTCGTCAAGGTGCCGACGGCGATCGCCCTCGTGTCCTTCATCCCCGTCGGGCCGACGCTCATGCTGCTCGCGGTCGAGATCGTCGGCCTGAACGAGTTCGGTCGGCTCTACCAGGAGAAGGTCCGCTTCCGTGACTACGTGAAGCTCGTCCTCGGCCTCGTGCCGTACCAGATCTTCCTCGCCGCGGCGGCGGTCCGGGCCGTGGTCCGGCACGCCAAGGGCCAGAACGGGTGGGAGAAGACCGAGCACACCGGGCAGCACCGCACCGCTGGGCAGCCAGCCGAGGTCGTCGGGTTCGCCAACGCGGTCACCACGCGTGTGCCTGCATCACCCGACCACGCGGACGACCGCGAGCTCGCCACCTCGACCACCGGAGGGAACCGATGAGCGCCAGCATCACGAACACCACCGGCATCCCGATCCGCGGCGCTGTCGCCGGGTCCGGCATCGGCGCGTGGTTCCGTCGGCACGCCGCGAGCCTCGGCTGGCTGCTGCCCGTCCTCGCCGTCACCGTCGTGGTGCAGACGTGGAACATGTCCGGCACCCCGCAGCGCATCGACGACGAGGGCACGTACACGGCCCAGGCGTGGGCGATCACGCACCTCGGCGAGATCACCCACTACACGTACTGGTACGACCACCCGCCGCTCGGGTGGATCCAGATCGCGGGGTACACCTCGCTCACCGGCGCCTTCGCGCGCTACCCGTTCGCCGTCGAGGCCGGGCGCGAGGCGATGGTCTTCTTCGCCGCCGTCTCGAGCATCCTGCTCTTCGTCCTCGCCCGTCGACTCGGGAGCGGCCGGGCCACCGCCGCGGCCGCCGGACTCGTGTTCGCGCTGTCGCCGCTGGCCCTGCAGTACCACCGCACGGTCTACATCGACAACGTCGCGACGCCGTGGCTCCTCGCCGCGTTCGTCCTCGTGCTCAGCCGTCGGCAGCAGCTCGCCGGGTTCGCCGGCGCGGCCGCCTGCCTCGGCATCGCCGTGCTCTCGAAGGAGACCTACCTGCTCGCGCTGCCGTTCCTCATCTGGATCGCGGTGCGTCGGGCCGACCGGAGCACCCGTCGCTACACCCTGAGCGTCGCCGGAGCCGTCCTCATCGTCATCGGTGGCGGCTACCTGCTGCTCGCGGCGGTGAAGGGCGAGCTGCTGCCCGGTGCCGGACGGGTGAGCCTCC
>NZ_BACZ01000728.1 GCF_000333375.1 Curtobacterium sp. B18 | reverse complement strand
TCGCTGCCGGTCGCCCGCGCGAGGTCCCACGTGTGGATCGTGATGTCGCTGGTCTGCTCGGTGAGGTACTGCCCGCGGGGACGACGTCCGTGGCGAGGTGCACCGGCGTGTCAGCGGGCGTTCGCTGCCATGCCTCGATGGCTTCGGCGGCGAACTTCGCCCACTCGGCGGCGAGGTCGGGGCCGACCGCCTCGAGGTCCGCCTCGGCCTGCGCGTAGTCGCACCCCGTCAGGAGCTTCGGGATCCACCGCTGTTCCTCGACGACGTGTCGCACGAGGTCTCTGGTGGTCCATTCGGAGTCGGGGGTCGAGGCGTCCCAATCCGTGACGGCGGCGACGCGGCGGCCGAACTCGGCTGCCGCGAGGGCCTGCAGCGCGATCCAGTCGGTGGCCATGGTGGTGCTCCTGTTCGTGGGTCCTGCGGGGTGCGGGGTGCTGCGTGCGGGGTGCTTCGTGCTCTCTCGAGTCGAGCGGGCGATCACGGTCTCGTGCGTTCCGCGCGGGCTCGTGGTGTTTCGTGTTCGCCTGCAACCGTGCTGTACGGGTTCCGATTCCCGGCGACCGGAGTGGTCGAGCGTCGGGCGCCGCAGCCTCACGCTACTGCGCACCGTGCGGCGCTGGTGGCGCGCGGCCGGGCGCGAGCGGGCGGATGCGGCGCGGCCGCGAGCGGGCCCATGCGGTGCGGCCGCGAGCGGGCGGAATGTGGCCTGGTGCGGTCGCCCTCCTGGGCCGGATTCGCCCGCTCGACACGTCGAGCGCCGGCCCCGGTCACGTGCCACCGCGACAAAATCGTCTGCGTGCCCCGAGACTCGAGCTCCGCAGCTCGCACCGGCGGGCGCGGGGCCGAGCGGGCGGAACGGGCGCGGTCGAGACTCCGGACCGGACAGGCTTCGCCCGCTCGATGGCGACGGGCTCCCGGAGGCACGACCGCCCCGACGCTGCGCCGAACAACGACTGCGTTGCCACGCGCAGGACGTGTGAGCGGGTGAAATCGACCAGCTTCCGATGGTGAACATGACGTACTTCGCCCGGTCGACGGGGGCGCGGAGACGAGGGCGCGGAGACGGGGCACGGAGACGAGAGCACGGAGCGCTCCGGACCAGGACGGTGACGCGCGACGCGCGACGAGGGACGCGCGACGCGCGACGAGGGACGAGCGACGAGCGACGAGCGACGAGCGACGAGCGACGAGCGACGAGCAACGGGCAACGGGCGACGGGCAACGCGCGACCGGTGACGTCCAAGCGACCCGCCCCCGACCACGCCCCGGGGAACGACGAACGGCCCGGCTCCGTGGGGGAGGAGCCGGGCCGTTCGTCTCGGGTGCTGCAGAGTCCTGCTGTTCGGTGTCCCTCAGGTCACGCGCAACGCGGTGACCCGCGGGTCAGGAGGTGCGAGGTGTCAGGCCGCCTGGAGGACGAACTGCACGTCGAGGTTGATCGTCACGTCGTTGCCGAGCGTGAAGCCACCGGCCTCGAGCGCCGCGTTCCAGTTCACGCCGAACTCGGTGCGGTCGATCTTGGTCGAGGCCTCGGCGCCGAACTTGACCTGGCCGTAGCCGTCGGTCGTGAAGCCACCGAGCTCGGCCTTGAGGACGACCGGCTTGGTCACGCCCCGCAGGGTCAGCTCGCCGGCGATGTGCAGGTCGTCGCCCTTGGCCTCGATGCTCGTCGAGCGGAAGGTGAGCTGCGGGTGCTCCTCGGTGAGGAAGAAGTCGCTCGTCTTGAGGTGCTGGTCACGCTGCTCCTGGCCGGTGTTGATCGACGCGACGTCGATGTTCGCCTCGACGGTCGACTCGAGCGGGTTCTCGGCGGTGACGACGGTGGCGTCGAAGGTCTCGAACTTGCCCTTGACCTTGCTGATCGCGAGGTGGCGGACCGAGAACGTGACCTCGGAGTGCGTGGGGTCGATCTTCCAGGTTCCGGTCTGGTAGCCGGGGATGGTCGAGGCGGTGAGCGTCATGGTGACTCCTTCGAAGCGTGTGGACTGCGTTCCCGAGCAGGCGTCGGGCGGAACCGCGATTCCATGCGCCTGCATCGAAGCTGATGCTAGCCCATTCTGCACGCGTTTGGTTGAGCGTCAACCAATGTTCATCTCGATGACGCAGGACGGCGTGTCGGACGTGGGTCGTGCCTCCCGGCTGACGCACCGTCGAGCAGGCGACGCACGCGCCGGACGAGCGCGTCGATCCCCGGGCCCACGTCGTCCGAGGTGGCGCGCAGCAGCCACCAACCGGCGTCCTTGAGGTGCTCCCCGCGAGTCAGGTCCTTCCGGAACGAGCGATCGTCGGTGCGGTGCAGATCGCTCTCGTACTCGATCGCGACGCGAGCGTCGGGGTAGGCCAGGTCGACGCATGCGATCCAACGACCGTCGACCACGACGTCGTGGTTCAGCGCGGGCTGTGGGAGTCCGCGCCTCGTCAGGGCGAGCCGGAGTCGGGTCTCGCCGGGGGAGCGTGAGCCGGGGCGGATCTCCGCGAGCGCCGCTCGGACCCGACGGATGCCGCGCGCTCCGCGGAAACGGCGGGCCGCCGCGACGAGTTCGGCGTGGTCGCACCAGCCGAGCCATCCGATGAGCGCGTCGCCGACCACGATGAGTTCGTCGCGGTTCAGGAGTGTCGCCAGCGCCACGAAGGTGTCGGCGGGATGCGTCAGGGCGGCGGTGCCCGAGTGGACGACCTGCAGTCTGCCTCGCGTGCACGGTGGCCGATCGTGCCGCGGACGCGGAGTGCCTGGTCGGTCCCGATCGTCGTCACGTGCACGCGGTGGTCGCGTTCGAGGCGTCGGGGGAGCGGGAAGCCGAGGATCGCCGCGGCGGTCGTGTGGCTGAACGCCTGGTCGGGGCGCAGTCGTGGCTGCACGGCTCGTGCGCGCTCGTCGTGGGTCTGCGGCTCGGTCCAGGCGCGGATGCCGTGGAACGGCCGGAGGAACGCGCGGGATCGGAGGCGGCCGGCGCTGACGCCGCGACGCAGGGCCTCGCGGACGCGGAAGGGGCGGCCGCGGAGGGTCATCGGGAAGGTCGCGTCGACGTGCATCTGGTCAGCGTGGCCGCTGCCCCCGCTTCGCAGCGGGGATCGGCGCGATCTGTGGACGATGAGCGCGCACGGCCACCTGTGGACGGATGGCCGGCACGCGGGCGGTCCGGGAGGCGCGGCGCGAGCGGGTGGAACGGGTGCGTTCGGAGCGTGGTCGGGTGCGGGTTCCGCCCGCTCGGCGGGTCCGGCGTGCGGGCTCGCCGATGTGGGCGGGTTCGGGCCGGGAGGCGCGGCGCGAGCGGGTGGAACGGGTGCGTTCGGAGCGTGGTCGGGTGCGGGTTCCGCCCGCTCGGCGGGTCCGGCGTGCGGGCTCGCCGATGTGGGCGGGTTCGGGCCGGGAGGCGCGGCGCGAGCGGGTGGAACGCGTGCGTTCGGAGCGGGGTCGGGTGCGGGTTCCGCCCGCTCGTGCCCGCCCCGCGCCCGCTCGCCCCCGCCCCGCGCCGGACCCCGCCCGCCCGCGCCCGCCCCGCCCCGCACGGGCCCCGCCGCACCCAGGTACTCCCACGGCCCCTCACGGCACGGGGAAGCCCGCTAGCGTCGGCGGCATGGAATTCAGGTACCTGGGCAACTCCGGACTCAAGATCTCCGAGATCACCTACGGCAACTGGCTGACGCACGGCTCGCAGGTCGAGAACGACGTCGCCACGCAGTGCGTGCGGGCAGCGCTCGACGCCGGCATCACCACGTTCGACACCGCCGACACGTACGCCAACACGGCAGCCGAGCAGGTCCTCGGCGAAGCGCTCAAGGCCGAGCGCCGCCAGTCGCTGGAGATCTTCACGAAGGTCTACTGGCCCACCGGACCGAAGGGGCACAACGACGTCGGGCTCAGCCGCAAGCACATCATGGAGTCGATCGACGGCTCACTGACCCGTCTGCAGACCGACTACGTCGACCTCTACCAGGCGCACCGCTACGACCACGAGACCCCGCTCGAGGAGACGATGCAGGCCTTCGCCGACGTCGTCCGCCAGGGCAAGGCGCTGTACATCGGCGTCAGCGAGTGGAACGCCGAGCAGATCCGCGCCGGCGCCGCCCTCGCGAAGGAGCTCGGGTTCCACCTCATCTCGAACCAGCCGCAGTACTCGATGCTGTGGCGGGTCATCGAGGGCGAGGTCGTGCCCGCGTCGAAGCAGCTCGGCCTCAGCCAGATCGTGTGGTCGCCGATCGCGCAGGGTGTCCTCACCGGCAAGTACAAGCCGGGTCAGCCGCTGCCCGAGGGCTCGCGTGCCACCGACGAGAAGGGCGGCGCGGACATGATCAAGCGGTTCATGCGCGACGAGGTCCTCGAGGCCGTGCAGCGCCTGCAGCCCGTCGCCGACCAGGCCGGCCTGACCCTCGCGCAGCTCGCCATCGCGTGGACGCTCCAGAACGAGAACGTCGCGAGCGCGATCGTCGGCGCCTCCCGTCCGGAGCAGGTCACCGACAACGTCAAGGCCGCGGGTGTGCGGCTCGACGCCGACGCCCTCGCGGCGATCGACCAGGCCCTGGGGGACATCCCGGAGCGCGACGCGTCGAAGACCGTCAGCCCGGCGTCGCGCCCCGCGTAGACGCGGCCACCTGCCGGACGGGAGGCGCGGTGCCGGCTGGCACCGCGCCTCCCGTCCGTTGCGTGGGCGCGTCCACCGCGACCCGCATGTGAACAGCAGGTGTCGCGAAACTGGCAGAAGCCTCCGGATGGCTGTACCCCACCCAAACCACCTCGCGAAGCCCCCCGAATCGGGGGCATGACCCGAACCGATACCCCCGTTGTGGTGCCACGCGCCACCGGAGCGGTGCCCGTCCCGTCGCGCGTGCCCCTCGCGCGACTGCTCACCCTGGCCCGCCAGCTCGTCTCCTTCGGGAGCATCGGCGCCGTGTGCTTCGTCATCGACCTCGGCGTCTACAACCTCCTCCGCGCGACCGTGATGCCCGACGGTCCCATCGCCGCGAAGATCGTCTCCGCCGTCGTGTCCACGGCCGTCGCCTGGATCGGCAACCGGTTCATCACCTTCCGCGCCGAACGGCAGACCGGCCGACGCGAGACCGTCCGCGAGGGGTGCTTTCGCCGTCACGA
>NZ_BACZ01000729.1 GCF_000333375.1 Curtobacterium sp. B18 | reverse complement strand
CCGGATCCGTAGCGCCGGTCCGCTCCTGGTCCCATGAGAACGTGCACTTCTGAGCTGCCGTTGCCCGCCGAGCACTCCGACGATGCGGGTCCGTCCGAGAGCGCGGTCCAATCGCCGCCGGCCGCCTTCATTGTCTGTTTGACCAGGCTGACCATGCCGTCTCGTGCCTGCTCGGCGTCCATCTCGCTGCCTTTCGGTTGTTGCGCACATCCAGCCAGCAGCACCGAAGTACTCACCAAAGCCAGGATCGCTGTCGCGGTGCGTGTGCTCACCGGTCGCTGAGCTTCCCGGCGGTCGCGCGGGCGATGTTGTCGAGCGACTCGGTGTTCTTGTCGAAGTACCTGTACTGGCCGGCGTGATCGCTCGCGTTGTTCCAGATCGGATCGTGACGATTCACGCCGTTCATCGTCGGGTCATGCGGGAGACCAGCTGTCGGCAAGGAGGTCGCGCCGAACGCAGGGCTGGCTGGATTTCGGCGAGTCATGCTGAAAGCCTGCCCGATTCCTCGCTCAGTGCACGACGCCGCTCAGGTTGCCGTTCACGGCGGGGGGGGGGGGGGGGGGGGGGGGGGGGGNCCCCCCCCTCCCGGGGGGGGGGGGGGGGGGGGGCTTTCTCCCCCCCCCCCCCCCCCCGGGGGCCTCGGAACCCCCCCGCGGGGGCGCGGGGGGGGGGGGGGGGTTGGCCGGCGCCCCCCGGGGGGGGGGGGGGGAGCCCCAACAAACCCCCCCCCCCGCCGGGGGGGGGGGGGGGGGGGGGTTTTTCCTCCTTTTTGGGGGGGAAGGGGGGGGAACCCCCCGCATCCCCCTTTTTTTTAACCCCCCCCCCCCCCCCCCCTTTGTTGGGGGGAGGAAAAAAGAAAAAGGCCCCCCCCCCCCCTTCTTTCCCAAAATGGGGGAGGGGGGGGGGGGGGGGGGGGTTTTTTTTTTTTTTTTCCCCGGGGGGGTGGTCGGCCTCCTCCCACCCAAAAAAAAAAACACCCCCTTTTGCCCCCCTTTTTATTGCGGTTAGGGGGGGGGGGGGGGGGGTGATAAAAACATATTTTAGCTATCTTATTGCCGCCCCCTCCCCCTTTTTTTTTTTTTTTTTTCTCTCCCCCCCCGGGGGGGTGCGGCGGGGTTTTAAAACAAAAGGCAAAATAGGGGGGGCCCTTTATAGGTTTAATATAAGCGGCACCCCCCCCCCAAAAAAAAAAAAAAATGTTTGTTGTTGGGGGGGCCCCCCCCCCCCCCCACACATTTTTAATATTTTTTTTTTTTTGGGGTGAGGGGGG
>NZ_BACZ01000730.1 GCF_000333375.1 Curtobacterium sp. B18 | reverse complement strand
GGCGCTGCTGCTCTACGTCCGGCACATCATCGCCGACGAGTTGGAGCGCACGTCGCGCACGCTCGTCACCGAGCTGCACGACGATCTGGTGGCGGACTACAAGCAGGAGGGGCTGCCGGGCCTGCGCACCCTGATCTCCGAACGGCTGACCGGCATCCGCGCGCGCGATGCCGCCGTGCTGCTCGACGATCCCAACGGCAACCAGCTCGCCGGCAACATCGCGGACTGGCCGCCGACCGTCTCGTTCGATTCTGGCTGGCAGGTGGTGACGCTCTACCGCATGGGCCGCGACAAGCCCGAGCCGATGGGGATCATCGCCTCCAAGCTGCCCGACGGCACCCATCTGCTCGTCGGCCATGTCATCGAGGGCGATCTGCGCGTCCGGCGGTTGACCGGCGAGGCGATGGCGGCGGCGTTGCTGCTCGCGGTGCCGCTGGCGCTGCTCGGCGCGATCGTGGCGACCCGGGTGATCACCGGACGGGTCGAGCGCATCGCCGAGACGGCGCGGCGCGTCGGCATGGGCGATCTGTCTCTCCGCGTGCCGCACGAGGCGGGGATGAAGGACGCGTTCAGCGATCTCGCCGCCTCGATCAACCTCATGCTGGGCCGGATCGAGGCCCTGGTCGGCGAGTTGCGCGTGGTGACCGACAGCCTCGCCCACGACCTGCGCTCCCCCCTCACCCGGCTGAGCGCGACGATCGAGCGGGCGATGCGCGAGACCGGCGACGAGGCGGCGCTCGGCGCGCTGGAACGGGTCGGCTTCGAGGCCGAGACCTTGCTGGGCATGCTCTCCACCGCGCTACAGATCAGCCGGGCCGAGGCCGGCATCGGCCGCGACCGCTTCGTCGATACCGACATCGGCCAGATGATCGAGGATCTGGCCGAGGTCTACGGCCCGCTCGCGGAGGAACGCGGCTTCACCCTCTCGGCCGAAGGGGGGGGCCGCGCGGTGGTGCATCGCGAGCTGGTCGGCCAGGCGCTCGCCAACCTCGTCGACAACGCGATGAAATACGGGCGGCCGGACGGGACGATCCGCCTCTCGGTGCACCGTGCGGACGACATCGTCACGCTGGCGGTGGACGATGATGGCCCCGGCATCGCCGAGGACCGCCGCGCCGAGGCGCTGCGCCGCTTCGGTCGCCTCGATCCCGCCCGCAGCGCCGGCGGCGCCGGCCTGGGCCTGGCGCTGGCGGCAGCGGTGGCACGCCTCCACGGCGGCGCGATCACGCTGGGCGACAACGCGCCGGGGCTTTCGGTGCGGCTGGAGCTGCCGGTGGCGGGGGACTAGCGGCGGAGATTGCTGACCGTCGTCGCGAGGTGCGAAACGCGCCTTGGCGCCCCACCCGTCACCGCATCTGGATTGCTTCGCTACGCTCGCAATAACGGGAAATGGTGGAGAGCCGACAGACAGGTCTCGGTGCGGAAGGAGCTACAGCTGCCATCCCGAAAACAATCGAGAAATGGGAAAGCCTCCTCTTCCCAAAATCGTCATTCAGGATGTGAA
>NZ_BACZ01000731.1 GCF_000333375.1 Curtobacterium sp. B18 | reverse complement strand
GCGACATGCACCACGCGGCGATGGTGCTCACCCGGCCAGGCGCGCGCGAGCAGGAGATCGTGGGGCAGGTCGAGGGGCTGGTCCGATCGGCAGGCCTGCGCTTCGCCTATCAAACGATCTTCTCCGGCCGGGGCGAGATCCTGCACAACCTCCGCTA
>NZ_BACZ01000732.1 GCF_000333375.1 Curtobacterium sp. B18 | reverse complement strand
TCCGCTGCGTCGAATCGCGGCCGAGGTAGCGATGCTCGATCGGGAAGCTGCGCCCCGCGCTCTCGATCAGCGGAGTTCCCTCTCCCATCAGCCGCCCGAAGCGTTCGCCGTCGAGCGTCGCCGACATCGCCACCAGCCGCAGATCGGGGCGGAGCGCGGCCTGGACATCGAGCGCGAGCGCGAGGCCGAAATCGCTGTCG
>NZ_BACZ01000733.1 GCF_000333375.1 Curtobacterium sp. B18 | reverse complement strand
CGCGCGGACATCGCCATCAGCGGTGGCTCGGTCTCGTCGCTCGTCCTCGCAGCGATCGGCCAGTCGCCGGCGCGTGAGAGCGTCGACTGGTCGAAGGTGCACGTGTGGTGGGTCGACGAGCGCTGGGTACCGGCGGGTGACGCCGATCGCAACATCACCGGCACGCAGACGGACTTCTTCGACCACGTCGACATCCCGGCGTCGAACATCCACCCGATCGCCGCCTCCGACGAGGGACTCTCGATCGAGGACGCGGCGACGCGCTACGAGCAGGAACTGCACGCCGCCGCGCCGGACGACGCGATCGCGCCCCGGTTCGACATCACGCTCCTCGGCGTCGGCCCCGACGGCCACACCGCCTCGCTCTTCCCGGAGTTCCCGCAGCTCACCGTCACCGACCGCGTCGTGCTGCCGGTCGACGACTCCCCCAAGCCGCCGCCGCAGCGCCTGACCCTCACCTACCCGGCGATCAACGCGTCGCAGCGGGTCTGGGTCATCCTGTCCGGAGCCGAGAAGGCCTCGGTCCTCGGGCTCGCGCTCGCGGGTGCCTCGGTCGACGAGGTCCCGGTCGGTGGCGTGCAGGGTCGCAAGCGCACGGTGTTCTTCGTGGACCAGGACGCCGCTCGCGACGTCCCCGAGAACCTCATCGCGTCGACGTACTAGACGCGGTCCCCTGACGGACGGGA
>NZ_BACZ01000734.1 GCF_000333375.1 Curtobacterium sp. B18 | reverse complement strand
GCTCCGCCCCGTCGATCTATCTGATCGACGTTGTTCCATTGCCATTAACCCCGCCGATCCTACATAATCACGGACCTCTATAGGGATCGGACATGCAGAACGACGACAAGGACCCCCAGAACGGCGGCAACGGCGGCGGGGGCAATGCCTGGATGAAGAACATGCTGGTCGTGTTC
>NZ_BACZ01000735.1 GCF_000333375.1 Curtobacterium sp. B18 | reverse complement strand
GTGAAGGAAGGCTTCCCGAACCGCGACCGCATCGACGTGCTGGCGCGGGACGCCGTTGCTGCAGCGCAAAATAATTAGCTGGCACGCGAGCCGATTCGGGCCGAGGATCGTTTGATCGGCAACCCTTCGCGATCGGGATGACCCATGTACGGCAAGCTCTATGGCGCATGGCTGAAGGCAGGCATGGATGCCTGGACGCTCGGGGCGGAAGCCTCGATGGTGATCGGCCTGCGCATGGCGAAGGTCGCCACCGGTGGCACCGCCGCCGCGAAGGAGGCCGACCTTATGGTGTCGGAAAAGGTGCAGGCGGCGTGGGAGTTGCAGACCCAGCTGCTGACCGCGCCGCTCGGGATGACCCCGCTGGGTGCCACGCGCAAGACGATCAGCCATTATCGCCGCAAGGTCGGCGCCAACCGGCGACGCCTGAGCCGCTAGGTTCTCAGATCCGCGCCTGCCAATAGTCCCGCGCGGCGTCGGCGGCGAGCGGCGCCGCGTAGAAATAGCCCTGCCCGTGGCTGCAGCCGAGCGCGGCCAGCGTCTGGCTGAGTTCGATCGTCTCGACGCCCTCCGCCGTGGTCGTCTTGCCGAGCGCATCGGCCAGGCTGAGCACGGCGCGCACGATCGCCACCTTGTCGCGATCGGCCAGCATGCCGGAGACGAAGCTGCGGTCGATCTTGAGCGAATCGATCGGCAGACGGCGCAGGTAGCTCAGCGACGAATAGCCCGTCCCGAAATCGTCCATCGCCACCTTGACGTTCAGCGCCTTGAGCGCCTGCAGCGCCTTGGTGGTACGCTCCGGATCCTGCACGATCGCGCTTTCGGTCAGCTCGATGGTGAGGCGCGATCCGTCGATGCCGCGGGTGGCGAGCGCGGCGGCGATCACACCCGGCACGTCGTCGCGCGCCAGCTGGATCGCGGAGACGTTGACGTTCATGGTCAGCGGCACGGTGCTGCCGGCCTGGGCATCCCATTTGGCGAGTGTCGCCAGCGCCGAATCGAGCGCCCAGCGGCCGAGCGGCACGATCAGCCCCGCTTCCTCGGCGACGGGGATAAATTCGCCCGGATCGATCACGCCGCGCGTCGCGTGGGTCCAGCGGGAGGGCCTGCCGGACCGTCTCGTCGAGCGGACGGGTGCTGTCGATGACGAGCCGATCGTCCGTGCGCGGCTCGTACTCCTCGATGGTGCGCTGTACCTCGTCCCACGTCGGCAAGGTGAACCCGGGCAGGTCGTTCGCACGCTGCTCCACGCGGCGACGGTGTTCGTCGACGTCGGCACACACCACCTCGATCACGCGCAGCGGGACCCCCTGCAGCATCCGCTGTCGATACCCACCCGGCCCGAGCAGGTTCAACACCACTCACCGCGTCCGCGATGACCAGCTGACCGCGTCGCAGATTCGGCACCGCGATGGCATGCATGATCGAGTACGCAGCGATTTCCGACTGATCGCGCGGTATCCGGACTTCCACATC
>NZ_BACZ01000736.1 GCF_000333375.1 Curtobacterium sp. B18 | reverse complement strand
GAGTAGGTCGTAGCTCGATCGTTTGCGCTGCGAACGATCGATGCCCAGCCCCGTGGAGGCGTTGCCCTGCGGATCGAGATCGATCACCAGCACCTTCCATCCGGTCGCGGCGAGCGCCGTTCCGATATTGATCGTCGTCGTCGTCTTTCCGACG
>NZ_BACZ01000737.1 GCF_000333375.1 Curtobacterium sp. B18 | reverse complement strand
GCCCGTCCCCTCGTCACCGAACGTCGCATGATCCCCCTCGTCCCGGGCNGGCGTCGGATCACGCGCGGTCCGCTGGGATCGTAGCGTGGCCCCGGGGCGATCCCGGGGCTCGTGACCGGATCGGTACGGACGGTGACCGGGTGCGCCGATCGGACTGCCCGGTGCACCCGCTCGGGGTCCGGGGCCTACGGTCGGCGCCATGAGCGACAGCATCCCCGACGTCCCGGGCCCCGAGGACTCCGACGACCGAGCACGAACCGACGCGATGCGCGAGCGGGTGCAGCATGAGGGCGCGGAGGGCACCGGGGAGCACCAGCAGCGGGCAGCCGACACCTCGTACAGCCCGTCCAGCGAACGGGAGACCCAGGCGGCGCAGACCGACCAGCGGGACGACGCCGAGCTCGAGGCCGACGGCATCGACCCGTCGAGGATCGTCGCCGCACCGGGGACCGGCGGCGCCGACGATGCTGGCGACGTCGAACCCGAGCCCGGCGACCTGCACCTGCCGTGGCAGTCGGAGGAGGACCGGCGGGGCTGAGGCTCCGGGGTACGGATCGCCCAGGCCGCCGGCGTAGCGTCCCGCGCATGCCGGTCCCGTGGATGGAGCGCACTGGTCGGACCCCGGGCGGGGTCGTCGGTGCGTGGTTCAACGTCGTCGTCTGCGCAGCGCTCGTCATCGGACTGCCGCTGAGCGTGCTGAGCCGTGGGCACGACCTCGCGCACATCGTCTTCGCGATCGTCCTGACGGCGATCGCGGTCACCCTGGAGGTCGTGTTCGTTCGGAACCTCCGGCAGCAGATCGAGCGGAGGCGGGGTCGGTGACCGGCGCGACCTGGTTCGGCATCGGCGCGGTCGTCGTGGCGCTGTGGGGTGTGACGATCGCGGTGTTCAACCGGTGGGCGCAGTCCATCGGTGGCGACGAGCTCGTGAACGGGAGGCCACTCACGCCGCGGTTCGTCCGGGTGATCGGCATCTTCCTCGCAGTCGTGGGGACCGGGATCGCCGTGGTTGCCTTCAGCGGGCTGCTCCCGACCGGCTGAGCGCCTCAGGACACCGAGTCCGGGTGGGACCCCGTGCGCTGCCCCGACTCGAGCGACGCGATCGCCGCCAGGTCGTCGTCGGTCAGCACGAAGCCGTCGACGTCGAGGTTCGACCGGATCCGCGCCGGCGTCACCGACTTCGGCAGCACCACCACGTCCTGCTGCACGTTCCAGCGCACGAGCACCTGCGCGACGCTCACCCCGTGGGCGTCCGCGATGCCGGTGAGGACCGGCTCGTCGACGAGTCGCCCGCGGCCGAGCGGCGACCAGGCCTCGGTCACGATGCCGTGCTGCGCGTGGAATGCCATCAGCTCGCGCTGCGGCAGCCAGGGGTGCCGCTCGACCTGGTTCACCGCGGGGACCTCGCCGGTCTCGTCGACGATCCGCTCGAGGTGCGGCACCTGGAAGTTCGAGACGCCTCGGCGAGTGCCGACCGCAGGGCATCCAAGCGCTCCTGCGCCGGCCCCACGGGGGCGTACGGCACCACGACGGTGTCGAGCCGCTCCGAGGTCGCCCAGTCGACGACAGCGGCCACGTCGGACGGGTCGAGCACCTCGGCCGCTCGCC
>NZ_BACZ01000738.1 GCF_000333375.1 Curtobacterium sp. B18 | reverse complement strand
CGACGGAGCAGCGGTCGCGTTCCTGTGCGATGAAGTCCATCGGTGTCCTGCTTGTGGCGGTGGTGCGGAGGGAAGGCCGAGCCTGGTTCGGGCTGGGCACCACGCCATCATTCCACGCGCGACACCCGTTGGGGGGTGTTCGGCGCGCCCGGTCCGACCGGATGGTGCCGCGATTGTTATGGCGGCTGCAATGAGAACGGCGCGCGAGGGTGCGCGGGCGGTGCGCGAGGGTGCGCGGGCGGTGCGCACCCCGTCGCCCGTCGTTCAGTCGAGCAGCCGCCGCAGGTGCGCGCCGATCGCTTCGTGCTCGATGAGGAACCCGTCGTGCCCGAACTCGCTCTCGATGACCGCCGCACGGTCACCGTCGAGGGCGTCCGGCACACCGGCACGTGCACGACGTGGTGCACATGGGGCCGAGTCACCACCACGTCGACCCGGCGCAGGTGTTCGCGCCGACGAGCGTGACCGCCACCGTGACCGTCAGTACGTGGAGTCCGGCGACCTGACCGTGGCCCCCGCTCCGTCAGCCACGGGTCGCTGACCGCCGGGCGGTGTGCGACCGTCCGCGCGCACGGTCGACCGCCATGCCGACCCGGGCGAGCAGCAGCACGGCGCCGACACCGCCCGCGCCGATCGGGGTCACGAACAGGCCGAGGTCCATCCCCGGCATCCGCCACCAGTCGATCGACCACGCGGCGACGACGGCGAACCCGAGCAGCAGCGCGGCTCGCCACCACCAGCGCCCCGGCAGCCGTCGGACGCCGAGCGCGGCCAGCACCAGGAGTACCCAGCAGCCCTCCGGAGCGAAGGACCGTGGGTCGTTCGTCCCGCACGAGGACACGGCGCACTCCCACTCGACCTGGTCGGCGACGCCGGCGTACCAGCGGAACAGCAGGACGGCCGCGGCCACGGCGACGAGCGCGACCGGCGGTCCGACCCAGCGCCACACGCGGCCGAACCGGGTCCGGCGTCGGCGGGCGTCCACCCACCCGTCCCCGAGCTCGTAGCCGGGCATCGGTCGGTACTCGGGCATGCCGGCACGCTACCGGCGGTCGGTTTTCGTGGGGAAGTGGCTCGGAAACCGCGCAGCCGGCAGTCGACGTGCGTGTGGCCCGGGGACCGTCCCCGGGCCACACCTGCGCGCTACTCGGTCGGTGCCGCGACGTCGAGCGCCCAGATCACACCGAAGCGGTCACGGAGCTGGCCGGCCAGGGGTGCCCAGGCCGACGGACCGAGCGGCTGCCGGATCTCGGCCCCCTCGGACAGGGCGGCCCAGTACCGCTCGACCTCGGCCGCGTCGTCCCCGTGCACGTACACGTAGAAGGCGTTGGTGCCCTGGTCGTACGGCTGTCCCGGCCAGACGTCGAACGCCATGACGCGCAGACCGGCGTCGGTGGCCACCTGGCCCCACACGATGCGGTCGGCCCATGCCGGCTCGTCCGAGGCACCCATCGCGCCGTAGGTCATGGACGCGACCTGGCCGCCGAAGACCGCGGCGTAGAAGTCGAGGGCCTCGCGGGCCTGTCCGTCGAAGTTGAGGTGGGTTGTCGTCTCGATGCTCATGGGACCAGCATCGACGGCATTGCGGTCAGATCGTGTCCGCTTCTCGATCGATACTGGAACCATGTCCGGACCGTCCTCGCGCATGCTTGCTCTGCTCTCGCTGCTGCAGGTGCACCGTGACTGGCCCGGCGACGAGCTGGCAGAGCGGCTCGAGGTCAGCCCGCGCACGCTCCGTCGCGACGTCGACCGGCTCCGCGGCCTCGGGTACCGCGTGGAGTCCCTGCGCGGCCCGGCCGGCGGGTACCGGCTCGGCGCGGGCGCGGACCTGCCGCCGCTGCTCTTCGACGACGACCAGGCGGTCGCCATCGCCATCGCGCTCGCCGTGGCCCCGGCGTCAGGAGCGGACATCGCCGAGTCGGCGGCCAGGGCCCTCGCGACCGTGCGACAGGTGATGCCGGCACCGCTGCGCGCACGGGTGGACGCCGTCCACGCGGTCACCTCGGCCGGTCGCGACCCCGTCGACCCCGAGGTCCTCGTCGCGGTGAGCGAGGCCGTCCACCTCGGCGAGGTCCTGCGCTTCGGCTACGGTGCCGACGAGACGCCGCACCGGGTCGAGCCGCACGCCGTGGTCGCCCGGAACGGTCGCTGGTACCTCCTCGACTGGGACCTCGACCGCGAGGACTGGCGCACCCACCGCATCGACCGCATCACCCCGCGGATGCGGACGCGCCTGCCGTTCGTGCCGCGACCGGTCCCGGGCGGTGACCCGGCGGCGTTCGTGGCCGCACGGTTCAAGGGGTCGGACCGTGACGACGTCTGGCCCTGCACCGGTACCGCGGTGCTCGAGGTGGCGGCGGAGACGATCGCGCCGTACCTGCCCGACGACGCCGTGCTCGAACCGCTCGGCCCCGACCGGTGCCGTCTGACGCGGGGGTCGTGGTCGTGGGCGGGCCTCGCGGCGGCCTTCGCCGCCGCGACCGCGGACTTCACGGTCGAGGGTCCCGACGAGCTCCGCGCGGCGACCGCGGTGCTCGCCGAGCGGCTGCGCGGGGCCGTCGCGCGTTAGTGACGCGCATGCGTGTGTCAGGAGCGCGTTAGGGAACCGTCAGGACGGGCCCGGAGGCGCGGTGCCGGATCCACCATCGGTTCGGCACCACACGTGGTGCCGGTCCGCGCCGTCCGGTGCCGGGCCCGTGCAACCTACGGAGTCCCAAGTGTTCGACGTGTTCGTCGTCGCCGGTGTCCTCGCCGTGTTCGGCGTGGTCGCCCTCATCGCCAAGGGGGTCGAGCGGCTGTGATCGGCATCACCATCGCCGCCGCCGTCCTCGGCGTCGCCGCTGTCGTCTACCTGGTCTGGGCGCTCGTCCGGCCGGAGAAGTTCTGATGGGCTCCGCGGCCGACACCTGGGCCGGCATCGCCCAGGTCGCCACCCTCGTCCTGCTCCTCGTCGTCTGCTACCGCCCGGTCGGTGACTGGATGGCCCGCGTCTACGAGGGCAGGAAGCACGCCCGGATCGAGCGCGGCGTCTACCGTGTAATCGGCGTCGACCCCGACGCCGAGCAGTCCTGGGCCGTCTACCTCCGCGGTGTCCTGCTGTTCAGCGTCGTCGGGCTCCTCGTCGTCTACCTGCTGCAGCGCATCCAGGTCGTCCTGCCGGGCGACCTCGGGCTGCCGAACGTCGGGCCGTCGCTCGCGTTCAACACGGCGGCGTCCTTCGTCACGAACACGAACTGGCAGTCGTACTCGCCCGAGGCCACCATGGGCTTCACCGTGCAGATGGCCGGGCTCGCGGTGCAGAACTTCCTGTCCGCGGCCGTCGGGCTCGCCGTCGCCGTCGCGCTGGTCCGTGGGTTCGCCCGTCGCCGGACCGGGACGATCGGCAACGTCTGGGTCGACATCGTCCGCGGCACCGGCCGGCTGCTCCTGCCGGGTGCGTTCGTCTTCGCGATCGTCCTCGTCGCCGGCGGCGTCATCCAGTCCTGGGGCACCGGCGTCGACGTCACGACGCTCACCGGCGGCACCCAGCACATCCCGGACGGCTTCGTCGCCTCGCAGGAGGCGATCAAGGAGCTCGGGACGAACGGTGGCGGCTACTTCAACGCGAACTCGGCCCACCCGTTCGAGAACCCGCAGGCGTGGACGAGCCTCGTCGAGGTCTTCCTCATGCTCGTCATCCCGTTCTCGCTGCCGCGCACCTTCGGCCGGATCGTCGGCGACGACCGCCAGGGCTACGCGATCCTCGCCGTCATGGGCGCCATCTTCCTCGTGTCGCTCTCGGTCATGTCGGCGTTCGAACTCGCCGGAGCCGGCACCGCCACGCACGCCGCCGGTGCGGCCATGGAGGGCAAGGAGGTCCGCTTCGGGATCCTCGGCACCACCCTGTTCGGCACGACCTCGACGGCCACCTCGACCGGCGCCGTGAACGGCATGTTCGACAGCTTCACGCCGATCGGCGGGATGATGGCGATGCTGAACATGATGCTCGGCGAGATCAGCCCCGGCGGTGTCGGCTCCGGGCTGTACGGCATGCTCGTGCTCGCCGTCATCACGGTGTTCATCGGCGGGCTCCTCGTCGGCCGCACCCCGGAGTACCTCGGCAAGAAGATCCGTGCCCGCGAGATGACCTTCGCCGCGCTGTACATCCTCGTCACCCCGACGCTCGTCCTCCTCGCGACCGGGCTGTCCCTCGTGATCCCGGGCGTCAAGGAGCAGGTCACCGGCACGAGCATCTTCAACCCGGGCAACCACGGCCTGTCCGAGCTGCTCTACGCCTACACGTCCGGCGCGAACAACAACGGCTCGGCGTTCGGCGGCCTCACCGCGAACACGACGTGGATGAACTCGTCGCTCGGCGTCGTGATGCTCCTCGGACGGTTCGTGCCGATGGTGTTCGTCCTGGCGCTCGCCGGGTCCCTCGCCCAGCAGGACAAGGTGCCCGCGACCGCCGGCACGCTGCCGACCCACCGGCCGCTGTTCATCGGCCTCCTCGGGGGCGTGGCCGTGATCGTCACCGCCCTCACCTACTTCCCGGTGCTCGCACTGGGACCCCTCGCAGAAGCGCTCGCACGATGAACGCACCGTCGACGTCCAAGGACGCACGCGTGACGCGCCTCGACCGCATCGCCTGACAGGAAGCGCGGGTAGGCCTGGCACCGCATCGCCTGACGGGAGGCGCGGGTCGGCCCCGGTCCGCGCCTCCGGCCGCCGCAGGGCGGTGGCGTCCACCGCCCCGGCAGGCCGCCGCGGATGCACCGCACGCCCACCGCCTGCGCCGCGGATTCCCAGCCGCGCGCCCTACATTGCCGCACATGGAAGGCGACCCGAACCACCGGACAGACGCGGTCGAACGCGCCGAGACGCCGCACCGGCGGTTCCAGTGGTTCCACGACCTGCGCGCCTGGATCCACGCACGTCCGCACCTGCACCTCGTCTACAAGGTGCTCGTCGGGATCGTCGGCGGCCTGGTCGTCGTGATCGGCCTGATCCTCGTGCCGTTGCCCGGTCCCGGGTGGCTCGTGGTGTTCATCGGGCTGACGATCCTCGCGAGCGAGTTCCACTTCTTCCACCGGATCATCACGTGGCTCCGGGCGCTGCTGCACCGCTTCTGGGACTGGGCGAAGGCGCACGGTCCCCGGTGGCTGCGGAACGCTGCGGACCGCGGCAAGGCCGACGTCGACGCGGCGCACACGGGTGCTGCCCGCACGGTCGGGGTCCGCGGGCGCGGGGCGAAGCGGGCGCGACCCGGGCACTGACCCCGTCGCCCTCGGACGGCAGTCGGAGTCCGGCGGACGACGTTCGGCGTTCGGCGGTCGGCGTTCGGCGTTCGGCGTTCGGCGTTCGGCGTTCGGCGTTCGGTGCGCGCCTAGTCTGCCGGGGACACCTGGACCGAGCCGGTGCAGGTGCGCTCGAGGACCTCGGCGGCCTGCTCCTCGACGACGGCGGCGTCCCGCGACACGAGCTGCAGCACGAGGGCGACGGCCGCGGCGAGGACGATGAACGCGCCGTACCCGGCGATGACCGGCACGAGACCGACGGCGGGTTCGAGCAGTCCGCCCACGACGGCGGGCACCCCGAACGCGAGGTAGCTGACGACGTAGATCGTGGAGAGCAACCCCGCACGGTGCGTCGGTGCCGCGGTGGCGAGCAGCATCCGGAGCGGCGCCTGGAACCCGGCGCCGAAGCCGACGCCGGCGATCGCGCTCCCGACGACGAGCCCGGGCAGCGAGTGCGCGAACACGAACGCCACGGTCACGACCGGTCCCAGGACGAGTGCGACGAGGCCGACCAGGACGGCACGGCGGGCGTCCATCCGCTGCGTCGCGAGCCCGGTCAGCGCGCCGACGCCCGTGACGACGGCGATGAGCGCGCCGGCGGCGAAGTGGTTCGTGATGCCGAACACCGCGCCGAGTGCCGACGGGACGAGCGAGAGGAACATCCCGCCGAGGGCCCAGCTCGCGATGAGGGACCCGGCGACGCTGCGGAAGAGTCGGCGCGAGGCACGCGGCACGCTGATCCGGGGCGCCAGGGAGCGGAGGGCGCCCGGTCGTCGGGTGACCCGCTCCGGGACCACGACGAGTGCGATCACCATGAGGACGAGCAACGCGCCGAAGAGCACGTAGACCAGCTGCTCCGGCGCGGGGCCCCACTGCACGAGGGCGCCGCTCGACATGGCGCCGGTGGCGAGTGCGATCGGCGGGATCACGCCGTTCAGCACGCCGGCGAGCGACGGGTGGCGCTCGAGCGAGTTGTCGATCAACGCCGCACCGAGCGCACCGATGAGCAGGCCGACCGAGACGCCCTGCACGATGCGGTCGACGACGAGGGCGCCGACGCCGTCCGCGATCGCGAAGAGCCCGAGGGACAGGGCCACCCCGAGGCCACCGACGACGAGCACGGGCTTCCGGCCGACGTGGTCCGACAAGCGTCCGGCGACGAGCAGGCTCGCCAGGAGACCCGCGACGTAGATGGCGAACACCCCGGTGAGCATGAGCGGGGTCAGGTGCCACTCGGCGGCGTAGACGGGGTAGATGGGCGACGGGACCGCCGACGAGGCGACGGACACGAGGAGCATCGCCGCGAGGATCCAGAACCCCGCGACCGACCGAGCTGACTGCGCCATGAGCGCCCCTTCCGAATCAAGTACGAGTGCATTCGTACAGCAGTCCGCTGTACGACGCAAGTCGTACTGCGAGGGGAACGGTGGTAGCGTCCCGTCCATGCCCGCGACCGTGGATGCTCCCGAACACCTGCCACAGCCGACCGTGGCCGAGATGGACCTGCCGGTCGTGATGGACGCCCTGAGCGACCCGATCCGGCTCGCCATCCTGCACCGCTACCTGGTCGACGCCGCCGGCGGCATCCGCAGCTGCGGATGGGTCGGGATCGACCGGCCGAAGTCGACGCTCACCCACCACTTCCGCGTCCTGCGCGAGGCCGGGCTCCTCGAGCAGCACCAGGAGGGGCTCACGCGGTCGAGCCGGGTCCGCGTCGAGGACGTCGAGCGGCGCTTCCCCGGGCTCCTCGACCTCGTGTTCGCGTGGGAGGTCCCGGCGGCCCTCATGCGCGAGGACGTCCCGGCGTGAGCGCCGTGCACACGCTCCCGACGATCGTCCCCGAGGCGGACGTCACCGATGCCCTCCGCCGTGACCTGACCGACGCCGGGTTCACCGTCGAACGGGTGGACGCCCTGTGGGGGACCGAGGCCGCCGCGTCGCTCCACCGCGGATCGCGCGTCGCAGCGCTCCGGGCACTGCGCGCGCGCCCGACGACCCCGCTCACGACGCTCGCCACGCTCTTCGTGCTCGGACTCCCGGTGTCGCGGGTCGACGCCGACGCGGCGTTCCCGACCGCCGGGGCCTCCGCCGTCGCGTCGGCGGGGCTGGTCCGCACCGAGGCCGGCACCGTCCACCCCGCGGTGGACCTGCGGCCGTACGCCTTCGTCGACGACCTCGGCGCCGGCAGCTGGTGGATCGTCTCCGACCTCGGCGAACTCGCGCTCGGGACGGCCCTCGGCGAGGAACACGTCCTCGGCATCGGCGGTGCCACGACGACGCTGTCCGGCCTGCAGGTCCCCGTGCCCGTCCGGCGCGTGCTCGACCTCGGCACCGGATGCGGCATCCAGGCGATGCACGCCCGACGCTTCGCCGCCGAGGTCGTCGCCACCGACATCTCGCACCGGGCCCTCGACATCGCCCGGTTCAACGCGATGCTCAACGGCATCGACGGCATCGAGTTCCGCTCCGGGTCGCTGTTCGAACCGGTCGCGGGGGAGCGCTTCGACCGGATCGTCTCGAACCCGCCGTTCGTCATCACGCCCCGCAGCGAGGGTGTCCCCGCCTACGAGTACCGCGACGGCGGCATGGTCGGCGACGCGCTCGTCGAGACGGTCCTGACGGGGCTCGGCGACCACCTCGAACCCGGCGGGACCGCGCAGCTGCTCGGCAACTGGGAGTACCACTGGGGCACGGACGGCCTCGACCGCGTGCGCTCCTGGTTCGAGCGCGCCGACACCGACGGGCGCGGGCTCGACGCGTGGGTCGTCGAGCGGGAGCGGCAGGACCCCGCCGCCTACGCCGAGACCTGGATCCGCGACGGCGGCACGAAGCCCGGATCGTCCGAGTTCGACCGGCTCGTCGGCGCCTGGCTCGACGACTTCGCCGCCCGCCGGGTGACCGGCGTCGGTTTCGGCTACGTCGTGGTGCGCCGCCCCGGGCCGGGAGGCGCGGTGCACCTCCGCCGTTTCGAGCGCGTCCCCGAGACGCTCGGGTCCAACCCCGCGGGCCTCGGTGCGACGGTCGCTCGCGTCCTCGACGCGGCGGCGTGGCTGGCCGCGCACGACGACCAGGCCCTCGCCGCCGCGCACCTCGCGGTCGCCGGCGACGTCACCGAGGAACGGTACTACTGGCCGGGCAACGACGACCCGACCGTGATGACGCTCGTGCAGGGCGGTGGACTCGGTCGCCGGGTCGACGCCGACACCGCGCTCGCCGCGTTCGTCGGTGCGTGCGACGGCGAGCTGTCGGTGGCGGCGATCATCGGCGCCCTCGCGCAGATCACCGGGGTGGACGAGCAGGCGCTCGCCGCCGACCTGCTGCCGGCGGCGCGCGACCTGGTGCTCGACGGGCTGCTCGTCCCGGCAGGCTGACGACCGGGACCGTGGCCGGTCCGGCCGTGCTCAGGCGCGGTGGTCGCGCCAGCTGTGCTCGGGTGCGTAGCCGAGGAGCTCGCGGGCCTTGTCGGACGAGAGCAGCGAGCTGACGCCGTCGATGTCCGCGCGGCGCTCGATGTCCGGCACGTACCGCTCGACGAGCTCGATCGTCGGCGTGTCCATGACCGTGTCCGGGCTCGCGATCACGAACGCCTCGAAGCCGGTGAGCTCGGCCTCGAGTGCCTTCCGCACCGCCTGGGCGCCGTCACGGGAGTCGATGTAGGACCAGAGGTTGAACGTCTTCGCCTCGGGGGTGGCGTCCCACGGGAACGCCGGGTAGTCGGTCTCGTCCATCACGTTCGAGAACCGCAGGCCGATCATCTTGAGCTCCGGGTCCCAGCGGGTGAAGTGCCGGGCCATCTCCTCCTCGACCGCCTTGCCGAGCGAGTACGAGGACTGCGGGCGCACCTGGAACTCCTCGTCGACGGGCAGGTAGGGCGGGTGGTGCTCGCCCATCGGGATGCCGAGCAGGGTCTCGCTCGACGCCCAGACGACGTTCTTCACCCGGGCCTGGCGCGCGGCGTGGAAGACGTTGATCGACGACGTCACGTTGTTCGTGATGAGGGCGACGTCCGGCACCTGACCCGGGGCCGGGACGGCGGCGAGGTGCACCACCGCGTCGACGTGGTCGTACCGGTCGTCGATGCCGAGCAGGACGTTCAGCACCTGGCCGTGGTCGGTGAGGTCCGTGCGGACGAACTGCACCCGCTCGGGCTTGTCGGGGGAGGGCACGCGGTCGACCAGGACCACGTCGTACCCGTGCTCGTCGAGGTCGCGGACCACCGCCCGCCCGAGCTTCCCACTGCCGCCGGTCACCACTACACGCGTCATCGCGTCACTCCACATCGTCGTCGGGAACCCTTCCGGGCACCGCCCATCCTGCCCGGCTCGGCCTGGGGCGACCAGGCCCTGTCCGTACCCCGTTGCGGTGGACCCGGGCGGTGCGGCGTCAGACGGTGCGGGTGACCTGGGCGGTGGCCAGCCGGGCGACGAGCTCGACGTGCTCGGCCATGTCCCGGGTCGGGTCGAAGAGCCACTGGATCTGCATGCCGTCCGACACGGCGAGCAGCACGCTCGTCAGTTCCTCGACGTCGACGTCGTCCCGCAGTCGCCCGTCCTGCTGCATGGCCCGGAAGTCGGCGGACAGGTTCTGCCGGCTCCGGTCGTAGCGCTCGCGGAAGTACTCGTGTGCGGGGTGCTCCGGGTCGGTAGCGGCCGCGGCGGACAGGTTCACGAACATCTGCACGAGCCCCGGGACCTCGGCGTTGTGCCGGACGATCGCGGCGAGGAGGGTCGCCGGGTCGGACGCGTCCCAGTCGTGTGCGAGGTCGATCTCGTCGCGCCGTCGCAGGATCTCGACCCAGAGGTCGTCCTTCGAGTCGAAGTAGTGCAGCAGTCCGGCCTGGGTGAGCCCGACGGCGTCGGCGATGTCCTTGATGCTCGTCCGCCGGAAGCCCTGCGACGCCACGAGGTCCAGCGCGACCGTGAGGATCTCCTCGCGCTTCGCGATGCCCTTTGCGTACGAACCCCGTCGTGCCATGGCCAGACTGTACCGCTCGTGTGTGTCCGCATAAAACCAACCGATAGTCGGTTTTGGGTGGTACGGTGCGGTAGCTGCCAGTGCGGGCGGCGAACCCGGTGGACGGTGGGTGTGGGCGACGGAGCCCCGGCCGTCCGAGCGGCGCCCGCGGCTTCCCGAACGAGAGGACCGACCACCGTGACCACCGTGACCGACGCGAGCACCGCCTCCAGTCCGACCAGCCCGCTGACCGAGCGCATCGACGCGCTCGTCGACCAGCTGACCACCGCGGAGAAGGTGCAGCTCCTGACGGGGCGTGACTTCTGGACCACCTGGCCGATCGAGAAGATCGGGCTGCGCCGCATCCTCATGTCGGACGGCCCCTCGGGTGTCCGCGGCGAGGTCTGGGACGAGCGCGACCCGTCGCTGAACCTGCCGTCGGCGACCGCCCTGAGCGCGTCGTGGGATCGCGCGATCGCGAAGCGCTACGGCGCCGCGGCGGCCGTCGAGGCCCGTCGCAAGGGCGTCGACGTCGTGCTCGGCCCGACCATCAACCTGCACCGCTCACCGCTCGGCGGCCGACACTTCGAGGCGTTCAGCGAGGACCCGCTGCTGACCGGCGACCTCGCCGCGTCCTACGTCGACGGCGTGCAGGAGAACGGCGTCGCCGCCACCCCGAAGCACTACATCGCGAACGACTACGAGACCGACCGCTTCACCGCGTCGACCGAGGTGTCGGACCGTGCCCTCCGCGAGCTGTACCTGCTCGCGTTCGAGAAGGCCGTGACCGAGGCGCACGCCTGGGCGGTCATGTCGTCCTACAACGCGATCAACGGCGTCACGGCGTCCGAGAACGACCTGCTCGAGACGCCGCTGAACTCCGAGTGGGGCTTCGACGGCATCGTCGTGTCCGACTGGACCGGCGTCCGCTCGGTCGACTCGGCGAAGGCGTCCCAGGACGTCGCGATGCCCGGCCCGAACCCGTGGTGGAGCGAGGGTCCCCTGCTCGCCGCCGTGCAGGACGGTTCGGTGCCCGAGGCCGCGATCGACCGCAAGGTCCGCCGTATCCTGACCCTGGCCGCCCGCGTCGGCGCACTCGAGGGCTTCGAGCCCGTGGCCGCGCAGCCCGTGCACGTCGAGGACGGCGTCGCGTTCGTCCGCGAAGCCGAGGCCGAGGGCACCGTGCTCGTCCGCAACACCGGGATCCTGCCGCTCGACGCCTCCGCGGTGTCGCGCATCGCCGTCATCGGCCACAACGCCGACCAGGCCCGCACCCAGGGCGGTGGCTCGGCCACGGTCGTGCCGTCGCAGGTCGTCTCGCCGCTCGACGGCATCCGCTCGGCGTTCCCGGGTGCCTCGGTCGACTACGCCATCGGCGCGGTCGTGCAGGAGGGCATCGCGGAGTTCCCGCTGTCCACCATCACGAACCCGGGCACCGGCGAGCCCGGCGCACGCGTCGCCTTCGTTAAGGACGGCGAGGAGCTGTACGTCGAGGACCGTCGTGCCACGGCGCTGTTCTGGTTCGGCGGCGACGCCCCGACGCGCGAGGCTGACCGGCTCGACATCACCACGACCTACACCGCACCCTCGACCGGGACCGTCCGGATCGGCATCGGCGCGGCCGGACACTCCCGCATGTGGATCGACGGGTCGCTCGTCCTCGACGAGTTCGTCGGGTTCGAGGGCGACCAGCTCGGCGCCGCGTTCCTCAACCCGCCGGCGCGGTCGGTGCCGGTGTCGGTGACGGCCGGCCAGGACGTCGCGATCCGCATCGAGTACGACGTCGTCCAGGACGAGACCCTCGGCGGCGTGCTGGCCTACCAGTTCGGCACCGAGCCGAGCGACGAGGACCCGTCGGTGCTCATCGAGGCAGCCGTCGCGGACGCCACCGGCGCGCACGTCGCGGTCGTCGTGGTCGGCACCAACTCGAAGGTCGAGTCCGAGGGCTACGACCGCTCGTCGCTCGCACTCCCGGGGCACCAGGACGACCTCGTCCGCGCGGTCGCCGCGGCGAACCCGAACACGGTGGTCGTCGTGAACGCCGGTTCGCCGGTCGAGATGCCGTGGCGGGACGACGTCGCCGCGGTCCTGCTCACCTGGTTCGGTGGTCAGGAGTACGGCAACGCGCTCGCCGACGTCCTCACGGGCGCCGCGGAGCCCGGCGGTCGTCTGCCCACCACCTGGCCGGCCGCGATGGCGGACGTGCCCGTGCTCGACGTCACCCCGGCGCACGGCAAGGTGTCCTACGACGAGGGCGTGCACATCGGCTACCGCGCGTGGCTCCGTGCCGGGACCACCCCCGCGTACCCCTTCGGCCACGGCCTCGGCTACACGACCTGGACGATCGACGGTGTCTCCGCGACGCCGACCGTGCGCGAGGGCGACGCCGTCATCGTGACGGCGACGGTCGCGAACACGGGCGACCGTGCCGGCAAGCACGTCGTGCAGGTGTACGCGTCGCGGGAGTCCTCGGCCGTCGACCGTCCGGTCCGCTGGCTCGTCGGGTTCGCACCCGTGCGACTCGGTGCGGGCGAGTCGACCGAGGTCTCGATCGAGGTCCCGGCCCGGGCGTTCGCGCACTGGGACGGCGCCTGGGCCTACGAACCGGGCGCGTTCACCTTGCACGTCGGCGCATCCGTCGCAGCCGAATCCGGCACCGTGACCCTCGAACTGGCGTGATTTCGTCCGGTTTCCGCGCGGAACCAAGCTGCGTTCAGTAACATCGTCCTGCGCCTGACGGCTGGTTACCGTCGACGCGCGCACCGCGAAGGGATCGCCACGTGTGCGACACGGCCTCCTGATCCGGCCGATGGAGCCCTGGCGGTCCTGGTGCGTCCAGAATGCGTCCCCGCGTCCGCGCGGGGGCGCATTCGTTCGTTCACGGGGTGCGGTGTCGCGCCGCAACCGGTTGCTTCGTCCAGTCTGGGAAAAAGGTGTGACCGAACGTCAACTTTCGGGGCCACGAACCGCAATCCGGTGTGACAAACCGGCGGGTAGGTGAAACGATGGGTCCACCATCCCGTACGGATCAGGGACGAGATGGTCATCCGGCAGGGGCTCCCGGGGAGCCTCACCAACCCCTGGTGCGAGCCCCGCCGGATGCCCTTGCTCTCAGTGGTCGCGGACGGCCGGCGCGATCTCCTCCGCGACGATGCGCAGGATCCGCTCGTGGGACGCCGTGTCGCCGTTCGCCGGCAGGGTGATGACGAGTTCGTCGGTCGCCCGCACGGCCGGGTCGGCCAGCAGGGCGTCGACGATGGCGGACGGCTCGCCGGAGACGACCGTGCTGAAGCGGAACGGCGGGTTCCCGGAGAGCGGTCGCCCCTCGTCGTCCATGCCGCTCGCGTAGCCGGTGAGGAACTCCTCGTGCACGGCCCGGTCGTGCTCGTCGAGCAGCGGCACGACGATCCGCCCGACGGCGACCTTCGGGGTGCGGTCCGGGTGGAGCTCGGCGAACCGCGCGCGGTACGCCTGGATCTGGTCCGCCTGCGCCTCGGCGAACGGTGCGCCGGTGTCCTCGGTGTTGAGCGTCGAGCAGTGCAGGAGCAGGCCCTTCTCGGCCGTCCTGACCGCGGTGCCCATGCTGCCGCCGCCCCACCAGACACGATCGCGGAGCGCCGGACTGAGGGGCTGCAGGGTCAGGTCGGCGCCGGCGGGGATGCTCTCGTAGCCCTTCCCCGCGCTGCCGAGCGGCTCGCCCTGCAGCACCTCGAGCAGCCGCGCCGCGCGGGCCTCGGCCTCGTCGCGGAAGCTACGGTCGGAGCCGCCGAACACCGGGTCGAGGATGGGGCCGTACCCGGCGATCCCGGTCGAGATGCCGAGCTGCACGCGGCCGCCGCTCAGCAGGTCGACCGTGCTCGCGTCCTCGGCGAGCCGGATCGGGTCCTCGTAGCGCATGCCGAGGACCGCGGTGCCGAAGCCGATGGTCGAGGTGCGCTGCGCTGCCGCTGCGAAGAAGGTCATCGGGCTGGTCAGGAACGGTTCGAAGTGCCGACCGCGGACCCAGCCGGTGCCGTAGCCGAGCGCCTCGGCGGTCTCGAACAGCCGCAGGCCGTCCTCGAGGGCGGCAGCCGCGCCGGCCGTGCCGCCGTGGTTCGGGACGAAGGAGAGGAAGCCGAGTTCGCGCATGGCGCGAGTGTATGCGAACGCATCCACAGACGGCCGGGAGGCGCGGGTCGGGCCCGCACCGCGCCTCCCGGCTGGTGGACCCGCACCTGGGAGGATGGACGCATGACCGACGTCACCACCCAGCCCCCGCTCGTCGCCGCCCTGCCGGCGGCGGTCGAGGGTGGCGTCGACCCGGACGCCGTCTACGAGGCGTTCGCTGCCTGGGCCGCCGAGGGCGGTCGCCCGCTCTACCCGGCGCAGGACGAGGCGGTCATCGAACTCGTGTCGGGTGCCAACGTCGTCCTGTCGACCCCCACCGGCACCGGCAAGTCGCTCGTCGCAGCCGGTGCGCACTTCGCCGCCCTCGCCGAGGGCAAGCGGAGCTACTACACGGCGCCGATCAAGGCCCTCGTCTCCGAGAAGTTCTTCCAGCTCGTCGACCTGTTCGGCGCCCAGAACGTCGGCATGGTGACGGGCGACTCGAGCGTCAACGCGGACGCCCCGATCGTGTGCTGCACGGCGGAGATCCTCGCGAACCTCGCGCTGCGGCAGGGCCCGGACGCCGACGTCGACGTGGTCGTGATGGATGAGTTCCACTACTACGGCGACCCCGACCGCGGGTGGGCCTGGCAGGTGCCGCTGCTCGTGCTCGAACGCGCGCAGTTCCTGCTCATGTCCGCGACGCTCGGCGACGTCACCACGATCGCCGACGACCTCTCGCGCCGGACCGGCCGCCCCACCGCGCGGGTCACCGGCGTCTCGCGGCCGGTCCCGCTGACGTACGAGTACGTGATGACGCCCGTGCAGGAGACCGTCGAACGGCTGCTGGAGGAGGGCAAGGCGCCGATCTACATCGTGCACTTCGCCCAGGCGGCCGCGCTCGAACGGGCGCAGGCGCTCATGTCGGCGCGCGTCGCGTCACGCGAACGCCGCGACCAGATCGCCGAGGCGATCGCTGGCTTCCGGTTCAGCGCGGGGTTCGGGCAGACCCTGTCGCGACTCATCCGGGCGGGCATCGGCGTCCACCACGCCGGCATGCTGCCGAAGTACCGACGACTCGTCGAGCAGCTCGCCCAGCGCGGGCTGTTGCCGGTGATCTGCGGCACCGACACCCTCGGCGTCGGCATCAACGTGCCGATCCGCTCGGTGCTGCTCACCGGGCTGACGAAGTTCGACGGCACGAAGATGCGCCAGCTGTCCGCCCGCGAGTTCCACCAGATCGCCGGACGTGCCGGGCGGGCCGGCTACGACACCGAGGGCGACGTCGTCGCCGAGGCGCCGGAGCACGACATCGAGAACGCCCGCGCCGTCGCCAAGGCCGGTGACGACCCGAAGAAGAAGAACAAGATCAAGCGCAAGAAGGCGCCGGACGGCTTCGCGTCGTGGGGACAGGCGTCCTTCGCGCGGCTCATCGCGGCCGAGCCGGAGCCGATGGTCTCGCGGATGCGGATCACGCACGCGATGGTGCTCTCGGTCGTCGCACGCGGCGGCTCGGCGTTCGAGTCCGTCCGGTCGCTCGTCTTCGACAACCACGAGCCCCGGTCGCGGCAGCTCGCGATGGCCCGGCGGGCACTGACGATCGCGCGGACGCTCATCAACGCCCGGGTCATCGAGAAGGTCGACGGCCAGTACCGGTTGACCGTCGACATCGCACCGAACTTCGCGCTGAACCAGCCGCTCTCACCGTTCGCACTCGCCGCGTTCGAGCTGCTCGACCCCGAGTCGCCGAGCTACGCGCTCGACATGGTGTCGATCGTCGAGTCCACCCTCGACGATCCGCGGGCGATCCTCGCGCAGCAGCAGTTCAAGGAGCGTGGTGAAGCGGTCGCCCGCATGAAGCGGGAGGGCATCGAGTACGAGGAGCGGATGGAGCTGCTCGAGGAGGTCACCTGGCCTCGCCCGCTGTCCGAGCTGTTGGAGGCGGCGTACGAGGCGTACGCGGCTGAACAGCCATGGGTCCTCGACTTCGCGCTCTCGCCCAAGTCCGTCGTCCGCGACGTGTACGAGCGCGCCATGACGTTCGGCGACTTCGTGCGGTTCTACCAGCTGACCCGCTCCGAGGGGCTCGTGCTGCGGTACCTGTCCGACGCCTACCGCACCATGCGGCAGACGATCACCGAGGAGCAGCGCACGCCCGAGCTGGACGACCTCATCGAGTGGCTCGGCGAGGTCGTCCGGCAGACCGACTCCTCGCTCGTCGACGAGTGGGAGGCGCTGATGAACGGGGACGTGGCGCTCGCCGAGGCGGAGCACGAGGAGATCGCGCCGCCGCAGCCCGCGCGCCTGACCGGCAACCCGCGCGCCTTCCGGGTGCTCGTGCGGAACGCGCTGTTCCAGCGCGTGCTGCTCGCAGCGGCCGACGACGTCGCCGGGCTCGCAGCGCTGGACGGCACCGCGGGCTTCGACGAGGACGCCTGGGACGCCGTGCTCGAGGAGTACTACGACCAGCACGACACGATCGGGATCGATGCCGACGCCCGGTCGATGCAGTACCTGGTGTTCGACGAGGCCGGGGCGACCGGGGTGTCCGGTTCGGCTGGCGCGTCGGGCCCGACGCGCGTCTGGCGTGCGCGACAGATCTTCGCCGACCCTGCCGGCGACAAGGACTTCGGGTTCTCCGCCACGATCGACCTCGACGCGTCGGACGCGGCGGGCGAGGCCGTGATCCGGGTGACCGAGATCGGGCGGTTCGACGGCTGGTCGGACGTGGACGTCGACTGATGCGCGTGGTGCGCTGATGGCGGTGGTGCGCGAGCTCGGCGGCTCGTCGGCCGACGGTGACGTCGCCGCGCTGCAGGACCTGCTCGAGTCGGTGCCGGACTACGCGTTGCGGATCACCGGGTACCCGCCGGGGCCGTCCGACGCGCTGAGTGCCCTGCTGTCGGTGCCGGACGGGTTCGATCCGGCGGGCAAGGCCGGCCTCGGGCTCTGGGAGGGGGAGCGGCTCGTGGCGTTCGCGGACGTGTTGCTCGGGTACCCGACGCCCGCTGTCGCGTACATCGGGCTGCTGGTCGTCCGAGGGGACGCGCACGGACGCGGGCTCGGACGGGCGATGCACGACGCGGTCATCGACTTCGTGCGATCGGCGCCGGCCGCCGCACGGGTGGACCGCTTGCGCCTCGGGATCGTCGGGACGAACGCATCGGTGGCGGAGCCGTTCTGGTGGGCGCTCGGCTTCCGGCCGACCGGTGAGACGAAGCCGTACCGCTACGACCACCTGGAGAGCACCGTCGCTCTGTGGGAACGCGCACTCTGACGTCCGGGTATGTTCGACCGCGACCCTGCGCCGACCGGTGTGCGGTCCAACCGAGAGGACCTGCCATGCGCATCGGATCGAGCATCGCCCTGATCGTCATCGGCGCCATCGTGGCGTTCGCCCTGAACATCCAGGTCGCCGGCGTCGACCTGCGGCTGATCGGCTACATCCTGATGGCCGCCGGCGTCGTGCTGCTGGTCATCAGCCTCGCGGTGGCGTTCGGCGGTCGTCGGACGACGACCACGACGCGGAGCGGGGTCGACCCGGCGTCGGGGGAGCAGATCACCCGCCAGGACCGGCGCGACGGGACGTACTGACCGGCGCTGTCGTGCGCGCCCGCTGTCGTGAGCGCCGGCCGACGCGCCCGGGGGCTCGTCAGAACAGGGTCGCGGGTGGTGTCGCCTCGGGCAGCGCTGCCGGCTCGGTGACCGGGGCCCCGGGCCAGCCCGGCCCGTGCGGTACGTCGGTGCCCTGCTGGTAGGCGGTCGCCGCACCGCGGGCACGGACGTCCGCCGCCTCGTTCATCTCGTGCCCGACGTGACCGCGGACCCACTCGAACGTGACCTTCCGGCCCTGCAGCTCGGCGTCGAGCTCCTTGATGATCTCGACGTTCAGCACGGGCTTGCCGTCGGCCTTGCGCCAGCCCTTCCGCTTCCAGCCCGCGAGCCACTCGGTGCACGCCTTGATCGCGTACTGGCTGTCGCACAGGATGTGCAGCGGCTCACCGGTGTCCTTCGTCGCACGGAGCAGCTGGAGGACGGCGGTCAGCTCGCCCTGGTTGTTCGTGGCGTTCGGCCACCCTCCGGCCGCCCAGCGGTCGTCGTCGACGTACCAGGCCCAGCCGGCCGGGCCGGGGTTGCCGAGGGCTGAGCCGTCTGCTGCGGCGACGATCGTCACGGTGGGACCTCCTGGGGTGTGGCGAGTGCTGGTCAACCGTAACGGACCGCACGGACCTTCCCGGAGTCAGCGGTTGGCGGGGGAGATGTTGACGGTGGCGTCCTCGTTCAACCACTTGTCCCCGCGGAGCTCGAGGTAGGGGTTCATCCACTCGAACTGTTCGGGGGTGACGCCGAAGCGCTTCGACACCGTGGTGAGGTCGTCGCCGTGCGACACCATGTACCAGGTGGGCGTGCCGTCGACGTCCTTCACGTACCCGTACGCACCCGGGCGGGCCTTCCCGACGGTGACGCGCAGGTCCGGGTAGGGGTTCGGGATCTTCCACGCCAGCTTGCCGACCGCGAGCACGGAGCCGACCCACGGGCGGTCCGCGTCGGTGCTGCCGTCGCCGGACGACATCGGCACCAGGACGGCGCTCGCCAGGTAGTCGGGCCGTGCGCCGGCGTCGAGCGTGTACGAGTCGGGCGGTCCGGACGCGCGGTCCCACTCCACGACCCCGCGTGCGACCGCGTCGTAGCCGTCCTGGAACCCGGCGACGCGGTGGCGGAACTGGATCGACATCGGCTGCGGGTTCGTCGTCCGCGGTCCCAAAGTTGAAGGACTGCGTCGTGATCGTGGGCGACGGCTTGTCCCACTCCATGCGGCCGTAGAACGCCTGGAAGCTGGCGCCCGAACTCTTGCGGTGGCACGGTGCGAGCAACTCCTCGGGCCAGTCCCGCCAGGTGCCACCCGGGCGTGAGGCCTGGATCCGCTCGAGGTTCAAGGGGGTGAGTCTTCGCGCCTT
>NZ_BACZ01000739.1 GCF_000333375.1 Curtobacterium sp. B18 | reverse complement strand
CGCCCGTCCGGCCCGAGATCCTCGAGCACGTCCGGTCCACGATCGAAGCGGTGTCGCTCCGCGAGATCGACATCACGCTGTAGGGGAGTGGCGGACATGACGAAGACGGTGAAGCTCGCGGTCATCCGCGGGGACGGCATCGGCCCCGAGGTCGTCGACGAGGCGCTCAAGGTGCTGCACGCGGTGCTGCCCGACGACCTCGTCGTCGAGGAGACCCCGTTCTCCCTGGGCGCCACCCGGTACCTCGAGACCGGGGACATCCTCACCGAGGACGACATGTCCGCCATCGCCGCGCACGACGCGATCCTGCTCGGTGCCGTCGGCGGGGACCCGCGTGACCCGCGGCTCGCCGGCGGAATCATCGAGCGTGGGCTGCTGCTCAAGCTCCGGTTCGCGTTCGACCACTACGTCAACCTCCGGCCCACGGCGGTCTACCCGTCCGTGACGACCCCGCTGACGTCGCCCGGCGACGTCGACTTCGTGGTCGTGCGCGAGGGGACCGAAGGACCGTACGTCGGCAACGGCGGCGCGATCCGCGTCGGCACCCCGCACGAGATCGCGACCGAGGTCTCGTTGAACACCGCGTACGGGGTCGAGCGCGTCGTCCGGTACGCCTTCGCCCTCGCGGACCGCCGCCCCCGGAAGCACCTGACGCTCGTGCACAAGAGCAACGTGCTCGTGCACGCCGGAGCCCTGTGGCAGCGCACCGTCGCGGCCGTCGCCGCGGAGTACCCGGACGTCACCGTGGACTACCAGCACGTCGACGCCGTCACCATCCACATGGTGCGCGAACCTGCTAGGTTCGACGTCATCGTCACGGACAACCTCTTCGGCGACATCATCACCGACCTGGCCGGCGCGATCAGCGGCGGCATCGGTCTGGCGGCCTCGGGCAACATCAACCCGGACGGCACCTTCCCCAGCATGTTCGAGCCGGTCCACGGCTCCGCGCCGGACATCGCGGGTCAGCAGAAGGCCGATCCCACGGCCGCCATCCTGTCCGTCGCACTGCTGCTCGACCACATCGGTCGCAGCGACCTCGCGTCGGCGGTAACGCGGGCGGTCGAGGCCGACCTCGCCGACCGGGGCACCTCCGAGCGTCGCACGGCCGAGATCGGCGACGCCATCGCCGCCGCGGCAACGGCGCGCACCACCACCGCCTGACAGGAGCCTCCCCAGATGAGCACCGACACCGACTTCGGACTCGCGTTCGCCACCACCCCGTCGGCCGAGCGCCGCGCCGCAGCCGAGCGCGAGGAGATCCTCGCCGACCCCGGGTTCGGCAAGCACTTCACCGACCACATGGCGACCGTGCAGTGGACCCTGGACGCCGGGTGGCACGACGCATCGGTCCACCCGTACGGCCCGATCAGCCTCGACCCGAGCGCGAGCGTCCTGCACTACGCGCAGGAGATCTTCGAGGGGTTGAAGGCCTACCGGCACGCGGACGGTTCGGTGTGGACGTTCCGGCCGGACGCCAACGCCCGGCGGTTCCAGCGGTCCGCCCGTCGCCTCGCGCTCCCGGAGCTGCCGGTCGAGACCTTCGTGGACTCCATCCGCGAACTGGTCCGGACCGACGTCGACTGGGTGCCCTCGGCGCCCGAGACGAGCCTGTACCTGCGGCCGTTCATGATCGCGACCGAGTCGTTCCTGGGGGTCCGCGCGGCGCAGGCGGTGGCGTACCACTGCATCGCGAGCCCGGCGGGGGCGTACTTCACGTCCGGGCCGAAGCCCGTGTCGATCTGGCTCTCGACGAACTACGCCCGCGCGGGCAAGGGCGGCACCGGGGCGGCGAAGACCGGCGGCAACTACGCGTCGTCGCTCCTGCCCCAGCAGGAGGCATACGAGCACGGCTGCCAGCAGGTCATGTTCCTCGACTCGGTCGAGGGCAGGTACCTCGAGGAGCTCGGCGGCATGAACGTGGTCCTGGTGAAGGCGGACGGCACGCTCGTCACGCCCGACTCCGACTCCATCCTCGAGGGCATCACGCGCGACTCGATCCTGCAGCTGGCGGAAGACCGCGGCCTGCGCGTCGAACGCCGACGGGTGACGCTCGACGAGTGGCGCGACGGTGTCGCGGACGGCTCGATCACCGAGGCCTTCGCGTGCGGGACCGCCGCCGTCGTCACCCCGATCGCGGAACTCCGCGGCGACGGCTTCACGATCGGTTCGCCGACCGTGGGCGCCGGCGAACTGACGATGTCCCTCCGCGACGAGCTCACGGACATCCAGTACGGCCGCCGTCCCGACCCGCACGGGTGGATGACGCGCCTGACCGACCCGGTCTGAACGCACACCTCACGTCGATAGGCTCCAACGGTGAAGATCGCACGGTTCAGCAGCAAGGGCGAAGACCCCCGGTACGGCATCCTCGACGAGCGCGACCTGGTCGTGCTGGCCGGTGACCCGATGTACCAGGGGTTCGAGACCACGGGGGAGCGGGTGCCGTTGGCCGACGCCAAGCTCCTCGCCCCCGTCATCCCGCGGTCGAAGGTGATCGGCGTGGGGCTCAACTACGCCGAGCACGCGTCCGAGATGGACGAGCGCTCCGGGGACGACCCCGTGGTGTTCCTCAAGCCCAACACGTCGGTGATCGGTCCCGAGGACCCGATCCGCCTGCCCGCCGGTGTCGGGCGCGTCGACCACGAGGGTGAGCTCGCCATCGTGATCGGGTCCCTCGCGAAGAACGTCACGCGCGAGGACTTCGCGAGCGTGATCCTCGGTTACACGATCGCCAACGACGTCACCGCGCGAGACCTGCAGGCCCGCGACGGCCAGTGGACCCGGTCGAAGGGCTTCGACACCTTCTGCCCGCTGGGCCCGGCGATCGAGACCGAGATCGACCCGTCGGACATCCGCATCGAGACCCGCGTCGACGGCGACCTGCGCCAGGTGGGGTCGACGAGCGAGATGGTGCACGACATCCCGTCGCTCATCGAGTTCGTCTCGTCGATCTGGACGCTCCTGCCCGGTGACGTCATCCTGACCGGCACCCCGGCCGGCGTCGGCGAGATCCGCGACGGCGAGGTCGTCGAGGTGACGATCGAGGGGCTCGGCACCCTGAAGAACCCGGTCATCGCCAAGCTCTGACCCGCACCACCGAACGGCCCGCTCCCCGCACGGGGGCGGGCCGTTCGCCGTTGATCCGCGTCGTTCCGGGGATCCGCCCGTGCGACACGCCCGGGCGGCAGGCTGGTTGGCGGGGCCCCCGGGGCGTGTGTAGAGTAATCACTCGTTGCCGCTGAGGCGGAGAACGGAACGGCCGAGACGGTCACTAGGGCGAATGCCCCGGGGATGCAGTCCGGACGGGGTCCCGCTCAGGCAACGAATCCCGATGACGATCCACTCTCGAAGTGGTCTGTTCGGGGTGAGACGAAATGCCTCTCTGGCGGAACCTCTTTCGAGGTCGAGTGGGGAGTGCGTCTGGTCCTTGAGAACTCAACAGCGTGCACATTGTCAATGCCAATTTATTGACCCCGTGCCTGGTCTGCTTCGGCAGGTTGGGTCGGAGACAATTCCTTTTGGATTGAAGATTGTCAGTAGACAGTCAACGGTCAGAATCAACTCGGTTCGATGCTTTCGGGTGTCGGATCTGTAATTTTTTACGGAGAGTTTGATCCTGGCTCAGGACGAACGCTGGCGGCGTGCTTAACACATGCAAGTCGAACGATGATGCCCAGCTTGCTGGGTGGATTAGTGGCGAACGGGTGAGTAACACGTGAGTAACCTGCCCCTGACTCTGGGATAAGCGTTGGAAACGACGTCTAATACTGGATATGACTGCCGGCCGCATGGTCTGGTGGTGGAAAGATTTTTTGGTTGGGGATGGACTCGCGGCCTATCAGCTTGTTGGTGAGGTAATGGCTCACCAAGGCGACGACGGGTAGCCGGCCTGAGAGGGTGACCGGCCACACTGGGACTGAGACACGGCCCAGACTCCTACGGGAGGCAGCAGTGGGGAATATTGCACAATGGGCGAAAGCCTGATGCAGCAACGCCGCGTGAGGGATGACGGCCTTCGGGTTGTAAACCTCTTTTAGTAGGGAAGAAGCGAAAGTGACGGTACCTGCAGAAAAAGCACCGGCTAACTACGTGCCAGCAGCCGCGGTAATACGTAGGGTGCAAGCGTTGTCCGGAATTATTGGGCGTAAAGAGCTCGTAGGCGGTTTGTCGCGTCTGCTGTGAAATCCCGAGGCTCAACCTCGGGCTTGCAGTGGGTACGGGCAGACTAGAGTGCGGTAGGGGAGATTGGAATTCCTGGTGTAGCGGTGGAATGCGCAGATATCAGGAGGAACACCGATGGCGAAGGCAGATCTCTGGGCCGTAACTGACGCTGAGGAGCGAAAGCGTGGGGAGCGAACAGGATTAGATACCCTGGTAGTCCACGCCGTAAACGTTGGGCGCTAGATGTAGGGACCTTTCCACGGTTTCTGTGTCGTAGCTAACGCATTAAGCGCCCCGCCTGGGGAGTACGGCCGCAAGGCTAAAACTCAAAGGAATTGACGGGGGCCCGCACAAGCGGCGGAGCATGCGGATTAATTCGATGCAACGCGAAGAACCTTACCAAGGCTTGACATACACCGGAAACGGCCAGAGATGGTCGCCCCCTTGTGGTCGGTGTACAGGTGGTGCATGGTTGTCGTCAGCTCGTGTCGTGAGATGTTGGGTTAAGTCCCGCAACGAGCGCAACCCTCGTTCTATGTTGCCAGCGCGTTATGGCGGGGACTCATAGGAGACTGCCGTGGTCAACTCGGAGGAAGGTGGGGATGACGTCAAATCATCATGCCCCTTATGTCTTGGGCTTCACGCATGCTACAATGGCCGGTACAAAGGGCTGCGATACCGTAAGGTGGAGCGAATCCCAAAAAGCCGGTCTCAGTTCGGATTGAGGTCTGCAACTCGACCTCATGAAGTCGGAGTCGCTAGTAATCGCAGATCAGCAACGCTGCGGTGAATACGTTCCCGGGCCTTGTACACACCGCCCGTCAAGTCATGAAAGTCGGTAACACCCGAAGCCGGTGGCCTAACCCTTGTGGAAGGAGCCGTCGAAGGTGGGATCGGTGATTAGGACTAAGTCGTAACAAGGTAGCCGTACCGGAAGGTGCGGCTGGATCACCTCCTTTCTAAGGAGCATCTGGCTCGTCGTGTCCTTCGGGGTGGGATGGGTCCAGGCGCCGGATCGAGACGAACGTTCTCGCCGGTAGCTCATGGGTGGAACATTGACAGTGCAGTCTTCAGCGTAGCTGTCGGCCTCAGTACGACCTGCTTGCGGGTCTGGAACGGGTTGGTGGTGAGCGCAGGTGGCTGGTGCACGTTGTTGGGTCCTGAGGGACCAGGCTTCCTGACCGTGATGGTTGGGGGTTGAGCCGTGACTGGGGCCTTCGGGTTTTGGTTGGGTTCTTCGGTGGGCCGCATGAAGCTGACACGGTTGTGTTGGGGGAGTGTGGTGCCGATCGTATGTTGAGAACTACACAGTGGACGCGAGCATCTTAGATCGCTCGAGACGATGGTCATCTTTCGGGGTGGCCTGGTGTCGAGTCGATCGCAATTTTAATCTTTGTGGTCAAGTTTCTAAGAGCAAACGGTGGATGCCTTGGCATCTGGAGCCGAAGAAGGACGTAGAAATCTGCGATAAGCCTCGGGGAGCTGATAATCGAGCTGTGAGCCGAGGATTTCCGAATGGGGAAACCCCGCCAGGCGACTTGTCGACCTGGTGACTCCCGCCTGAATATATAGGGCGGGTAGAGGGAACGTGGGGAAGTGAAACATCTCAGTACCCACAGGAAGAGAAAACAACATGTGATTCCGTGAGTAGTGGCGAGCGAAAGCGGATGAGGCTAAACCGATCATGTGTGATAGCCGGCGGGCGTTGCATGGTCGGGGTTGTGGGACACGTCACTCAGTTCTGCCGGACTGGGGCGGTTACAGCGCATCATAGTCGAACCGGTTTGAAAGCCGGGCCGTAGTGGGTGCCAGCCCCGTAGACGAAATGGTGTTATGGCCGGATGTGTATCCCAAGTAGCACGGGGCCCGAGAAATCCCGTGTGAATCTGTCAGGACCACCTGATAAGCCTAAATACTCCCAGATGACCGATAGCGGACAAGTACCGTGAGGGAAAGGTGAAAAGTACCCCGGGAGGGGAGTGAAATAGTACCTGAAACCGTTTGCTTACAAACCGTCGGAGCCTCCTTGTAGGGGTGACGGCGTGCCTTTTGAAGAATGAGCCTGCGAGTTAGTGATATGTGGCGAGGTTAACCCGTGTGGGGTAGCCGTAGCGAAAGCGAGTCTGAATAGGGCGATTCAGTCGCATGTCCTAGACCCGAAGCGAAGTGATCTATCCATGGCCAGGTTGAAGCGACGGTAAGACGTCGTGGAGGACCGAACCCACTTCAGTTGAAAATGGAGGGGATGAGCTGTGGATAGGGGTGAAAGGCCAATCAAACTTCGTGATAGCTGGTTCTCTCCGAAATGCATTTAGGTGCAGCGTTGCGTGTTTCTCGCCGGAGGTAGAGCTACTGGATGGCCGATGGGCCTCAACAGGTTACTGACGTCAGCCAAACTCCGAATGCCGGTGAGTGAGAGCGCAGCAGTGAGACGGTGGGGGATAAGCTTCATCGTCGAGAGGGAAACAACCCAGACTACCAACTAAGGCCCCTAAGCGTGTGCTAAGTGGGAAAGGATGTGGAGTTGCATAGACAACCAGGAGGTTGGCTTAGAAGCAGCCACCCTTGAAAGAGTGCGTAATAGCTCACTGGTCAAGTGATTCCGCGCCGACAATGTAACGGGGCTCAAGCACACCGCCGAAGTTGTAGATTTCGCACACTCGATAAGCCTTCGTGGTTCAGTCGTGCGGAGTGGTAGGAGAGCGTCGTGTGGCGAGTGAAGCGGCGGAGTGATCCAGCCGTGGACGCTACACGAGTGAGAATGCAGGCATGAGTAGCGAAAGACGGGTGAGAAACCCGTCCTCCGAAAGACCAAGGGTTCCAGGGCCAGGTTAATCCGCCCTGGGTAAGTCGGGACCTAAGGCGAGGCCGACAGGCGTAGTCGATGGACAACGGGTTGATATTCCCGTACCGGCGAACAACCGCCCAAGCTAATCCAGTGGTGCTAAGAGTCCTAACCCGGACCAGCGGATCCCTTCGGGGTGATGCGGGCCGGTCTAACGCTCGACCCCATGCTGGTGCGGCTAGCGTATGAACAGGTGTGACGCAGGAAGGTAGCTGAGCCAGGCGATGGTATCCGTAAGGTGAACCTGGTGTAAGGATGTAGGGCTGACGATAGGCAAATCCGTCGTCTGTACGCCTGAGATCCGACGCGTACCCGTAAGGGGAAATCAGTGATCCTATGCTGCCGAGAAAAGCATCGACGCGAGGTTGCAGCCGCCCGTACCCGAAACCGACTCAGGTGGTCAGGTAGAGAATACCAAGGAGATCGAGAGAATCGTGGTTAAGGAACTCGGCAAAATGCCCCCGTAACTTCGGGAGAAGGGGGGCCGGACACGTGACCGGACTTGCTCCGTGAGCGTTGAAGGCCGCAGAGACCAGTGGGAAGCGACTGTTTACTAAAAACACAGGTCCGTGCGAAGTCGCAAGACGATGTATACGGACTGACGCCTGCCCGGTGCTGGAAGGTTAAGAGGAAGGGTTAGCCTTTGGGCGAAGCTCTGAATTTAAGCCCCAGTAAACGGCGGTGGTAACTATAACCATCCTAAGGTAGCGAAATTCCTTGTCGGGTAAGTTCCGACCTGCACGAATGGCGTAACGACTTCCCAGCTGTCTCAACCGCGAACTCGGCGAAATTGCACTACGAGTAAAGATGCTCGTTACGCGCAGCAGGACGGAAAGACCCCGTGACCTTTACTACAGCTTGGTATTGGTGTTCGGTGTGGCTTGTGTAGGATAGGTGGGAGACTGTGAAGCGGGCACGCTAGTGTTCGTGGAGTCGTTGTTGAAATACCACTCTGGTCACTCTGGATGTCTAACGTAGGACCCTGATCGGGTTCATGGACAGTGCCTGGTGGGTAGTTTAACTGGGGCGGTTGCCTCCCAAAGAGTAACGGAGGCGCCCAAAGGTTCCCTCAACCTGGTTGGCAATCAGGTGGCGAGTGTAAGTGCACAAGGGAGCTTGACTGTGAGACTGACAGGTCGAGCAGGGACGAAAGTCGGGACTAGTGATCCGGCAGTGGCTTGTGGAAGCGCTGTCGCTCAACGGATAAAAGGTACCTCGGGGATAACAGGCTGATCTTGCCCAAGAGTCCATATCGACGGCATGGTTTGGCACCTCGATGTCGGCTCGTCGCATCCTGGGGCTGGAGTAGGTCCCAAGGGTTGGGCTGTTCGCCCATTAAAGCGGTACGCGAGCTGGGTTTAGAACGTCGTGAGACAGTTCGGTCCCTATCCGCTGCGCGCGTTGGAAATTTGAGAAGATCTATCCCTAGTACGAGAGGACCGGGATGGACGAACCTCTGGTGTGTCAGTTGTTCTGCCAAGGGCACCGCTGATTAGCTACGTTCGGACCGGATAACCGCTGAAAGCATCTAAGCGGGAAGCCGTCTTCGAGATGAGATTTCCATGCACCTTGAGTGTGAGAGGCTCCCAGCAGACTACTGGGTTGATAGGCCGGATGTGGAAGCGGGGACTAACGACCCGTGGAGCTGACCGGTACTAATAAGCCGAAGACTTGACAACACAATTATTTCCCAGACCTCACGGTGTGGGGCTCGCGTCCACTTTGTGGTTCCCGACAGACGATCGGGAATCAAACTGAATACTTCAGCTACAGCTGGGGAACAGTTTTGATCCAGGATTGGGTCGAAAGTGTTCCGGTGGTCATAGCGAGAGGGAAACGCCCGGTCACATTCCGAACCCGGAAGCTAAGCCTCTCAGCGCCGATGGTACTGCAAGGGGGACCTTGTGGGAGAGTAGGACGCCGCCGGACTCAACGTTAGAAGATGTGGCCATCGGCCCTCCATCGAGAACTCGCAGGGGAGACCCTCGTTCTCGGGAGGCCGGTGGCCACATCTGTTTCTGCTGCAGGTCGCTCGACTCGCACGCCCGTTCGTGATGGACTGGGCGCGCGCGGGCGGTACCGTGCAGCGCCAACACAACGACACAGCGGACGATGGCCTGGGCGAGCGCTCGGGCACGCACAGAGGAGCAACGGTGGCGAACGACGACGATCAGCGGCGGAACGACGGCGATCGCGGAGACCGATCTGGTCGCGATGGCGACCGTGCCCCTCGGCGCGACGGCGGGAACCGCTGGTCGTCCGGCCCTCGTGACTTCGAGCGCCGTGAGGGGGAGCGTCGCGATGCTCCTCGTCGCGACGGTGACCGTCCGGCTCGCAGCGGCGGTCCGTCGCGCGACGGTGCTCGTTCCTTCCGGGACGGCGACCGTCCGTTCCGCGACGGGGGACGGCGTCCCGCGTGGCGCGGGGATCGTGACGACTCGAGCCGGCCTCCTCGCGGCGATGGTCCGCGTGGTTCGGATCGTCCGCGTCGTGATGGTGACCGTCCGGTCCGTTCGGATCGTCCTGCCCGTGATGGTGATCGTTCGTTCCGTGGGGGCGACGATCGTCCGCGTCGCGATGGTGATCGTCCTGCTCGTGACGGTGATCGTCCGTTCCGTTCGGATCGTCCTGCTCGTGACGGCGATCGTCCGCGTCGTGACGGTGATCGTCCGTTCCGTTCGGATCGTCCGGCCCGCGACGGGGACCGTCCGTTCCGTGGGGGCGACGACCGTCCGAGTCGCGATGGCGATCGTCCGTTCCGTTCCGACCGTCCTGCCCGCGACGGCGACCGTCCGTTCCGTTCGGACCGTCCTGCCCGCGACGGCGACCGTCCGTTCCGTTCGGACCGTCCCGCCCGTGACGGGGATCGTCCGCGTCGTGACGGCGACCGTCCGTTCCGTGGCGGCGACGACCGTCCGCGTCGCGATGGTGACCGTCCGTTCCGTTCCGACCGTCCCGCCCGTGACGGGGATCGTCCGCGTCGTGACGGTGACCGTCCGTTCCGTGGCGGCGACGACCGTCCGCGTCGCGATGGTGACCGTCCGTTCCGTTCCGACCGTCCCGCCCGCGACGGGGATCGTCCGCGTCGTGACGGTGACCGTCCGTTCCGTGGCGGCGACGACCGTCCGCGTCGCGATGGTGACCGTCCGTTCCGTTCCGACCGTCCCGCCCGCGACGGGGATCGTCCGCGTCGTGACGGTGACCGTCCGTTCCGCGGCGGCCAGGACCGCGACCGCGGAGGCGGCGACGACCGTCAGCGCTTCGGCGACGGCAGCCGTCACGCCGGCGCTCGCTTCGGCGAGGCCTCGCGGGACGACTGGGAGGACCGGGACCCCTACGGCACCAAGTCGATCCGTCCCCGCCACGAGGACCCGGAGATCCCCGAGGACATCCAGGCCCGCGACCTCGACAAGGTCGCCCGGGCCGAGCTCAAGACGCTCAGCAAGGACAACGCCGACTGGGTCGCCCGTCACCTCGTGGCAGCCGCGCTCCTGGTCGACGAGGACCCGGAGACCGCGAACCAGCACGCCCTGAGCGCTGCCCGTCGTGCCGGACGGGTGGGTGTGGTCCGCGAGACCGCAGCCATCACGGCGTACCGGCTCGGCGACTTCGCGACGGCGCTGCGAGAACTCCGCACGTACCGTCGCATCTCCGGCCGGAACGACCAGCTGCCGATGATGGTCGACTGCGAGCGTGGGCTCGGCCGGCCCGAGCGGGCGCTCGAGCTCGGTCGGTCCGTCGACCGTGCGGCGCTCGACACCGCGGTCCAGGTCGAACTGGCCATCGCGATGTCCGGCGCACGACTCGACCTCGGGAATCCCACAGCCGCGCTCGGTGAGCTGGAGATTCCACAGCTCGACCCGTCCACTGCCTACAGCTGGTCCCCGGCGCTCTACAGTGCTTACGCGGCCACGCTCGAGGAGCTCGGCCGTCAGGACGAGGCCGACGAGTGGTGGGCCCGTGTCGATCGTGCGGCAGCGGCGCTTGCCGAGGTCGCCGACGAGAACGCTTGGGAGACAGTTGATGTGGTCGAGGAAACGCTCGAGGTCGAAGGATCCGCAGACGAGTTCGCCGGAGCCGTCGACGACGAGCCCGACGCCGAACTCGCCGACGAGCCGCTCGGTGACGAGCCCGACGACGACGAGCCAGCCGGCGACGAGCCCGGCGAGCTCGACGACGACAACCCCGCCGACGTCGACGGGTCCGCAGCCGACTGACGTCCCGAAGCCGCCGACGGACGGTGTGGACGTCGTCCTCACCGACCTCGACGGCGTCGTGTACCGCGGTCGGCACGCCATCCCGCACGCAGTCGAGGCGCTGACCCGTGCCTCGCTGCACGCGCGCGTCGGCTACATCACGAACAACGCTTCGCGTCGACCCGTCGACGTCGCGGAACACCTCGAGCGCTACGGGCTCGAGGTGTCCGAGGACGACGTGGTGACGTCGTCGCAAGCCGGGGTCCGGTTGCTCGAGACCCTGGTCCCGGCCGGGTCGACCGTGCTGGTGACCGGCGGCCTCGGCCTGACGAGCATCGTCGAGGCTGCCGGCTTCACGGTGACCTCCAGCGCCGAGGACTCCCCGGCCGCGGTCATCCAGGGCTTCTCGCCGGACCTCGGTTGGACGCACCTCGCCGAAGCGTCGTTCGCCCTGGCCGACCCGGACGTCCCGTGGGTCGCCACGAACATGGACTGGTCGATCCCCGTCGAGCGCGGCATCGCGCCCGGCAACGGCACGCTGGTGTCGGCCGTCCACCAGGCAGTCGGTCGGATGCCCGTCGTCGCCGGAAAGCCGGAGCGACCGATCTTCGACGCGGCGCTCGCGCGGTTCGGCGGTGAGCACCCGCTGTTCATCGGCGACCGCCTCGACACCGACATCAAGGGGGCGAACGACGCGGGGATCCCCAGCGTCCTCGTGCTGACGGGGATCGACAAGGCGAAGCAGGTCCTCGCCGCCGATCAGCGTTCGCGACCCACGTTCATCCTCGACGACCTCCGTGGCCTCTCCGAGCCGTACCCGGTGACGGTCCGGCGTGAAGATCCGGACGGCACCCGCTACGCGACCGTCGGAGCGGTGACCGTCGCCATGCGCGGGCACGTCGTGCGTGTCCTGGACGACGGCGACGCGATCGACCTGCTCCGCGCGGGCACCGCGCTCATCTGGGAGTCCGGGCTCGCGATCTACGGCCTCGACGTCGATCCGAAGCTGTACGGCGGCGAGTAGCGTGGCCGAGGTGTCGAACCACGAGCAGGACCCCGTGCGCGAGCCGTTCGACGACGGAGCGGGCACTGCGCCGGCGGCCGGTCCCACGGCGCCGGACGACGCCGTCGAGCGCGACCGCTTCGCGCACCGCACCGAGGCAGCTGAGGCCTTGCCGCTGACCGAGCGCGCTGACGCCTTCTCCGCGCTGCACGACGAGCTCCGCACCCGCCTCGAGAGCGGCGGCAGCACGAGTGCCTGACGAGCACGCCCACTCCGACGAGACCCTGCAGGACGAGCGCCCGGTCCGACTCGACTCCCTCCTCGCTGCGCGTGGGCTCGCGAAGTCCCGCACCGCGGCTTCGAAGCTGATCCAGGACGGTCGCGTGACGGTCGGCGGGACCCCTGTGGTCAAGCCGTCCGCGTCGGTGCGGCCGTCGGCGTCGATCCACGTCGACGGTGCGGACGAGTGGGTGTCCCGCGCCGCACTGAAGCTCGTTGCCGCGCTCGACACGTTCAGCATCGACCCCGCCGACCGCGTCGCGCTCGACGTCGGTGCGAGCACCGGCGGGTTCACGCAGGTGCTCCTCAGCCGCGGTGCTCGCCGCGTCGTGGCCCTCGACGTCGGGCACGGGCAGCTCGACCCGATGGTTGCCCTCGACCCCCGCGTCGTCGTGGTCGAAGGGACGAACGCACGCAACCTGACGGCCGACGACTTCCGGGCACTCGACCCCGCCGCCACCGAGACGAGTCTCGTGGTGGGGGACCTGTCGTTCATCTCGCTCCGGCTCGTCCTGCCCGCGCTGGTCGAGTCGGTCCCCGCCGACGACTTCGTCCTGCTCGTGAAGCCGCAGTTCGAGGTCGGGCGGAGCGGCGTCCGAGAAGGCATCGTCCGCGACCCGGCACTCCGGAACGACGCGCTCATGAACGTGCTGTGGGCGGCATGGGACCTCGGGCTCGGCACGTCGGGGCTCGCAGCGTCGCCGATCGTCGGGACGCACGGCAACCACGAGTACCTGGCGCGTTTCCAGCGGGATGTCGGTACCAATCCGACAGAATGGATCGTCCGGGCGACCGAACTGACGGAAGGGACGGCATGAGCGACGACCGGCACATCCTCCTGGTGTCCCACACGGGCCGCCGTGACTCGATCGACGCTGCGGTCGAGGTCTGCGACCTCCTGCACGCCGCCGGTCTCGTTCCGGTCATGCCGTTCGACGAGTACGCCGACATCCGTCGTGCCGAGGCCTCTGTCGGACAGGTGGACATCCTCGGTGTCGACGTCCACGCCGACCAGCTCGAGATCGTGATCGTGCTCGGGGGAGACGGCACGATCCTCCGCGCCGCAGAACTCGTGCGCGGGACCGGCGCTCCGATCGTCGGGGTCAACCTCGGACACGTCGGGTTCCTGGCCGAGAGCGAGCGGGACGGCCTCCGCGCGACGGTCGAACGGGCACTGTCCGGCGACTACCACGTCGAGGAACGCGTCACACTCCAGGTCGACGTCGTCGTCGGCAACGAGATCGTCTACTCCTCCTGGGCGCTCAACGAAGCGACCATCGAGAAGGCCTCCCGCGAACGCATGCTCGAGGTCGTGACCGAGGTCGACGGTCGCCCGCTGTCCTCGTTCGGCTGCGACGGTGTCGTCGTCTCGACACCGACCGGTTCCACCGCGTACTCGTTCTCCGGCGGCGGGCCGATCGTCTGGCCGGACGTCGACGCCCTGCTCATGGTGCCGCTGAGCGCCCACGCCCTGTTCGCACGGCCCATCGTGGTCGGACCGGACTGCACGCTCGCGATCGAGGTGCTCCGTCGGACGAGCGGCGTCGGCGTGCTGTGGTGCGACGGCCGACGGACCCACGACCTCGCGCCCGGCGCTCGCGTCGAGGTCCGACGTTCGCCGGATCCGGTGCGCGTCGCACGGCTCAAGGACGCCCCGTTCACCGACCGACTCGTCGCGAAGTTCCAGCTGCCCGTCGCCGGGTGGCGCGGCCCGCAGCAGGACGACGAGGACACGCTGTGATCGAGGAGATCTCCATCTCGGACCTCGGGGTCATCGGCGAGACCACCCTCGAGCTCGGGCCCGGCTTCACCGTGGTCACCGGCGAGACCGGCGCGGGCAAGACGATGATCGTCACCGCCCTCGGTCTGCTCCTCGGTGCGCGGGCCGATGCGGGTTCGGTGCGACGGGGTGCTTCGACCGCAGTGGTCGAGGGTCGGTGGCACGTGCCGGAGCACGACGCCGTCGCCGAACGCGTCGAGGACGCTGGCGGCACGGTCGAGGACGGCGAACTCATCCTGACGCGCACCGTCTCTGCCGAGGGGCGCAGTCGCGCGACCGTCGGCGGGCGCAGTGCCCCGGTCGCGGTGCTCGGCGAGCTCGCGGACCAGCTGGTCACGGTGCACGGGCAGTCCGACCAGATCCGCCTGACCTCGGCCACCGCACAGCGTGCGGCCCTCGACGGGTTCGGCGGTGCGGCGCTCGAGAAGGTCCTCGCCGCGTACGTGCGGGCGTACGACACCTGGCAGCAGCACACCGGCGACCTCGAGACGCTCACCCGGGACCGCGACGACCGCGTTGCCGAGGCCGAGCGCGTCCGTGCGGCTTCCGACGAGATCGAGGCCGCGGACCCGCAGCCCGGCGAGGACGTCGAGCTGGCCGACCGCGCCGAGCGACTGGGGAACCTCGAAGAGCTCCGGCTCTCCGCCGGGCTCGCGCACGAAGCGCTGTCGAGCGAGTCCCTCGACGGCGTGCAGGACGTCGTCGGGCTGGTCGAGTCCGCCCGCCGGGCGATCGAACGGGTCGTGTCGTCCGACGCCGAGCTGCAGCCCGTGCTCGAGCAGCTGACGGAACTCGGGATCCAGGCGTCCGAGGCCTCGGCGAGCCTGTCGAGCTACCTCGGTTCGCTCGAACCGGACGCCGGTCACGACCTCGAACTCATCAACGAACGTCGGTCGCTGCTCGCCGGTCTCACCCGCAAGTACGGCGAGACCGTCGACGACGTGATCGCCTACGGTCAGCGGGCGAGCGACCGTCTCCTCGAGCTCGACGGGGACGACGACCGGATCGTCGCCCTGCAGCAGGCGGTCGAGCAGGACGAGCGCGCCCTCGCTGACGCCTCAGCCGCGCTGACCGCGGCACGGTCCAAGGCCGCGAAGGACCTCGCCAAGCGGGTCACCGCCGAGCTGAAGTCCCTCGCGATGGCCGGAGCGACCCTCGTCGTCGAGGTCTCCGACGCCGGCGACTACCGACGCCACGGACGCGACCAGGTGTCGATCCTCCTGCAACCGCACTCCGGAACCGATCCCCGGCCGATCGGCAAGGGCGCCTCGGGCGGTGAGCTCTCCCGGGTGATGCTCGCGATCGAGGTGGTCATGGCGGGCAGCACGACGGTCCCGACGTTCGTCTTCGACGAGGTCGACGCCGGTGTCGGCGGCGCCGCGGCGATCGAGATCGGCCGTCGTCTGGCGAAGCTCGCCGAACGCACCCAGGTCATCGTCGTGACCCACCTCGCGCAGGTCGCGGCGTTCGCGAACAACCACCTCAACGTCGTGAAGGACGCGAGCGGCGCAGTCACGTCGTCGAGCGTCCGTCGCCTCGAGGGCGACGACCGCCTGCAGGAGATGGCACGCCTGCTCTCGGGTCTCGGTGACAGTGCGAGCGGGATCGAGCACGCGCGCGAGCTCCTCGACGTCGCCGGCCAGAAGGCCTGAGCGCGTCTCCACACGCCGATCCAGGAGGCGCTGCTCACGCCCGCCCCTCACGGTGCGTCGATCGTCGGCTGGTGCGGGGTTCGCGGCATGGTGCGGGGCTGTAGGCGGGCACAGTGCGTGCAACCTCGCACGGGGTGGCGGGCGGCGTGTGGGCCGGGCAGCTCCGCACGGTGCGTCGGTCGTCGGCTGGTGCGGGGTTCGCGGCATGGTGCGGGGCTGTAGTCGGGCACCGTGCGTGCAACTTCGCACGGGATGGCGGAGCACGCACGGTGCGGCGAGCGGCGTGCGGGCCGGGCAGCTCCGCACGGTGCGTCGGTCGTCGGCTGGTGCTGGGTTCGCGGCATGGTGCGGGGCTGTAGTCGGGCACCGTGCGTGCAACCTCGCACGGAATGGCGGAGCGCGCACGGTGCGGCCGGCGCGGCCGGCGCGGCCCGCGCACGCGCGCGCGCAACGCCCGCGGCGAACCGAGGTCGCGCCTCCCGGCAGTTCTGACGTACGATGGAATCCCGTGGCGGACACTCTCAGCGGCGGTACCAATTCTTCGAACGCGACCCCGAAGGTGACGAAGCAGATCTTCGTGACCGGCGGGGTCGTCTCGTCTCTCGGCAAGGGGCTGACGGCGGCCAGCCTCGGCAACCTCCTGACGGCTCGCGGCCTCAAGGTCGTCATGCAGAAGCTCGACCCGTACCTCAACGTGGACCCGGGCACCATGAACCCGTTCCAGCACGGCGAGGTCTTCGTGACCGACGACGGTGCGGAGACGGACCTCGACATCGGGCACTACGAGCGCTTCCTCGACATCAACCTGTCGCAGGCCGCGAACGTCACGACCGGGCAGGTCTACTCGACGGTGATCGCGAAGGAGCGTCGGGGCGAGTACCTCGGCGACACCGTGCAGGTCATCCCGCACATCACCGACGAGATCAAGCGGCGGATGCGTGAGCAGGCGCAGAACGACCCGCAGCCCGACGTCATCATCACCGAGGTCGGCGGCACCGTCGGCGACATCGAGTCCCAGCCGTTCATCGAGTCCGCGCGGCAGGTGCGCCACGAACTCGGCCGCAACAACGTGTTCTTCGTGCACGTGTCGCTCGTGCCGTTCATGAACGCCTCGGGTGAGCAGAAGACGAAGCCGACGCAGCACTCGGTGGCCGCGCTCCGCTCGATCGGCATCCAGCCGGACGCGCTGGTCCTCCGCAGCGACCGTCCGGTGTCGGACGCGAACAAGCGCAAGATCGCGCTCATGTGCGACGTCGACGAGGACGCCGTGGTGAACGCGGTGGACGTGCCGTCGATCTACGACCTCCCGACGCTGCTCAACAACCAGGGGCTCGACCAGGTCATCGTCGACGCGCTGAAGCTCGAGGCCGGTCCGGTCGACTGGACCGCGTGGACCCCGGTGCTCCGTGCCGTGCACGAGCCGAAGAAGGACGTCACGATCGCCCTGGTCGGCAAGTACATCGACCTGCCGGACGCGTACCTGTCGGTCACCGAGGCGCTCCGTGCCGGCGGGTTCGCGCACGACGCCAAGGTCACGCTGAAGTGGGTCGTGTCCGACGACTGCACCACGCCCGAGGGTGCCGCGAAGCAGCTCGGCGACGTCGACGGCATCTGCGTCCCCGGTGGGTTCGGCGTCCGTGGCATCGAGGGCAAGCTCGGCGCGCTGAAGTTCGCACGTGAGCAGGGCATCCCGACGCTCGGTCTGTGCCTCGGCCTGCAGTGCATGGTCATCGAGTACGCCCGCCACGAGGTCGGACTGACCGACGCGTCGAGCACCGAGTTCGACCCGGAGACCTCGACGCCGGTCATCGCGACCATGGCGGAGCAGGTGGACATCATCGCGGGCGGCGACCTGGGCGGCACCATGCGCCTCGGCCTCTACCCGGCGACGTTCACCGAGGGATCGCTCGCGGCGTCGCTGTACGGCGCTCCCGAGGCCTCCGAGCGCCACCGTCACCGCTACGAGGTGAACAACAAGTACCGCGAGCAGATCGCGGACGCCGGCCTGGTGTTCTCGGGCACGTCGCCCGACGGCACGCTGGTCGAGTACGTCGAGCTGCCGCGCGAGGTGCACCCGTTCTACATCGCGACGCAGGCGCACCCCGAGCTGCGCTCGCGCCCGACGGACGCGCACCCGCTGTTCGCGGGGCTCGTCGGTGCCGCGATCGAGCGGCACGAGGCGTCGAGCCTCTTCGACCCGCAGGAAGAGGAGCAGGTCGCGTAACGCGCGCGGTCTCTGACTGGAGGCGCGGTGCCAGCTGGCACCGCGCCTCCCGTCTGCCGTGTCGTCGCGTCGGAGGCGCGTGCCAGGATGGGCGCGTGACTGACGCACCCATCGCTGACGAACCCGCCTCCTTCGAGGTCACCGACTCCACCGTCGTCTACGAGGGCGCCGTCTGGGACGTGCGCCGCGACAGCATCGCGTACCACGACGAGACGATGGTGCGGGAGTACATCGACCACACCGGTGCCGTCGCGGTCTACGCAGAGGACGACGAGGGCCGCGTGCTCGTCATCCAGCAGTACCGGCACCCGGTGCGGATGCGCGACTGGGAGCTGCCGGCGGGGCTGCTCGACATGGCGGGCGAGGACCACCTGACCGCGGCGCAGCGCGAGCTGGCGGAGGAGGCCGACCTCGAGGCCGACGACTGGGAACCGCTCGTGACGTACAACACGTCCTCCGGCGGCAGCGACGAGTTCCTCGAGGTCTTCCGCGCCCGCGGCGTGCGACCCACCGCGACGGCCTTCGAGCGCGAGGCGGAGGAGGCGGACATCGTGAAGCGGTGGGTGCCGCGGGACGAGCTGGTGGCGGCGATCCTCGACGGTCGGCTGCACAACTCCGGGCTCGTCGTCGCCGTCCTCGCGGTCGACGCACTCGAACGGCGCGCGCGATGAGCCTCGCGGCGCTCGTCGACGGGGGCCGGTGGACCAACGACCCCGTCGCGGCGGAGTTCGACGGCGACGTCCTGCGGGTGACCGCCGTCGAGGGCAGCGACGCCTGGCGGACGACCTCGTACGGGTTCGTCCACGACTCCGAGCACGCGCTGCTCCGACCCACCGACGGACCGTTCTCGGTCGAGGTGTCGTTCGTGCTCGACTACACGGAGCAGTTCGACCAGGCGGGGGTGTTCCTGCGGGTGGACGACCGGAACTGGATCAAGGCCGGCGTCGAGTTCGCCGACGGGACGCCGCAGGTCGGCGCCGTCGTCACACGTGACTGGTCGGACTGGTCGGTCGCTCCGGTCGCGGAGTGGACGGGGCGGACGGTCACCGTGCGGGCCAGCCGCGACGGCGACGCCGTCACGATCCGGGCGTGGGCGGACGACGAGCCACCGCGGCTCGTTCGGGTGGCGTACCTCGATCCCGGGGCCGACGTCTCGGCGGGGTTGCTGTGCGCGGCACCGTCACGCGCGGGCCTCACCGTGACCTTCACCGGGTTCCGCCTGGGGGAGCCGGACGGGTCGCTGCACTGACGGTGCACCGGCGGCGCTAGCCTCGTGGAGTGATCCCGTTCGAGCGTGCCACGGAGACGTACCTGCGGCACATCGCGATCGAACGGGGCCTCTCGCAGCACACGCTGTCGGCCTACCGGCGGGACCTGCTGACGTTCGCGTCGTGGCTCGCGACGGCTCCGGTCGTGGAGTCGGAGGGTGCCGACCGCGCCGGGGGACCTGCGGTGCTCGACGACGTCGGGAGGATCGCGCGCGCGGACCTCGCGGGGTTCGTGGAGCACCTCGCGACCAGGCCGTCCGGACCCCTCGCGCCGAGGTCGGTCGCGCGGATGCTCAGCTCCGTGCGGTCGTTCACCGCGTTCGCCGCCGGCGAGGGGTGGCTCCAGCTCGACCCCGGCGCGTCCGTGCGGCCGCCGAAGGCCCCGATGCGGCTGCCCAAGGCGATCTCCGTGCACGACATGGAGCGGCTGCTCCAGGCGGCGAGCCCCGCTGGAGCGACCGAAGCCCCCGACGCGTCCGGCGGCGCCGCCGACGATCTCGTGGGGCTGCGGGACCGCGCGTTGCTCGAACTGCTCTACGCCACCGGGGCACGGATCTCCGAGGCGGTCGGGCTGTCGGTCGACGACGTCACGACACTGTCCGACGGCTCCGCGCCCGCGGCCGACGACGGGCTCTCGGTCGTGAAGGTCACCGGCAAGGGGAACAAGCAGCGCGTGGTGCCGCTCGGGAGCTTCGCCCGGGCGGCGATCGACGCGTACCTCGTGCGGGCTCGCCCGGTGTTCGCGGCGCGGGGGGCGTCGACGCCGGCGCTGTTCCTCGGTGCCCGGGGCGCGCGGCTGTCACGGCAGAGCGCGTGGCTCGTGATCCAGGCCGCGGCGGAGCGTGCGGAGCTCTCCGAGCACGTGTCGCCGCACACCTTCCGACACTCGTTCGCGACGCACCTGCTCGAGGGGGGAGCGGACGTGCGGGTCGTGCAGGAGCTGCTCGGGCACGCGAGCGTGGCGACGACGCAGATCTACACGATGGTGACGGCGGACATGCTCCGCGACGTCTACCAGACGGCGCACCCGCGGGCGCGGCGGTAGCGCGGGCGGGCCCGGCGGGAGCGCGGACGCGGCGCGGGGCGCGGGCGCGGCGCGGGGCGCGGGCGCGTCTCGTGAGCAGAGATGGTCGGGTTGCCGGCGCGGACCCGACCATTCGTGCTCACGATGGCCGGACGGAACGCACGAGCGTGCGTCAGCCCGCTCAGAAGAGGTGGAACTGCGCGGAGGCTGCCACGGCGGCCGTCGCCACCGCGAGGACCAGGGCGCTCGCCGAAGCACTCCGCGCCAGCACCCGCCAGCCCCCGGTCGCCCCTGGTCGCACGACGCCGAGCAGCCCCGACACCATCGCGGCCGCACTGCAGACGCCCCAGGGGTTGAGCAGCACGGACGCCACCGCGAGCAGCACCGCCAACGTCGAGAACGCACTGAAGCGGTGCACGCCCGAGCCTCCGGACGCCCAGGCGCTGGTCCGCACCGAGGCGGTGTGCACCGAGAACGACGGACCCACCGGGGCGACGACCACCGGCACGATCGGCTCGGTCCGGCTCGGCAGCACGCGCGTCGCCGCTCCCCAGGCGCGCCCGTCCCACCAGCGCAGGCGGCTCGCGTCCTGCGGGTCGGGGAACCAGCCGGCGGCCGGCAGCGTCACGGGGTGCTCCTCGGGGTGCGGGGGAAGGTGCACACCGACGGTACTGGAGTGCGGGAACCGGCCACAGTCCCAGCCCGGGTGTCGGCAGGAAGGGGGACCAGTCGCGTGGCTCAGACCCCGGTCAGGCCGGGACGGCCGCCGCGTCCACCTCGCGCATGACGTCCTTCACGGCGGCGAGCAGCCGCGCGTTGAAGTCCACGCCGAGCTGGTTCGGCACCGTGACGAGCACGGTGTCGGCAGCACGCACCGCCTGGTCCGCCGCGAGCTCGTCGACCAGCTGCTCGGGCGACCCGATGTAGGAACGGCCGAACCGGGCGAGCCCACCGTCGAGGTGCCCGACCTGGTCCTGCCCCTCGACCTGTGCCCGGACGCCGAAGTAGTGCCGCGACTCGTCGTCGGTGATCGGGATGATGCTGCGGCTCACGCTGACCCGCGGGGTCCGCTCCCAGCCCATCTCGCTCCAGGTCGACCGGAACCGTGCGATCTGCTCGGCCTGCAGCTCGTCGAACGGCACCCCGGTGTCCTCGGTGAGCAGGGTCGACGACATGAGGTTCATGCCCTGCTCGGCCGTCCACTCGGCGGTCGCACGGGTGCCGGCGCCCCACCAGATGCGGTCGCCGAGGCCCTCGGACAGCGGGGAGATCGCGAGCGACCCGACCGATCCGGTCATCTGGGGATTCGCGTTCGCCATCGGCTCGCCGGCGATCGCGCGCCGGAACACGTCGGTGTGGGAGCGCGCCAGGTCGCCGCCGTTCGTGTCGGTCGCGTCGGGCACGTACCCGAACTGCTGGTAACCGGCGAGGGCGGTCTCGGGTGAGCCACGGGAGACGCCGAGCTGCAGTCGGCCACCTGAGATGAGGTCGGTGGCGGCGGCCTCCTCGGCCATGTACAGCGGGTTCTCGTAGCGCATGTCGACGACGCCGGTGCCGATCTCGATGCGGCTGGTGCGGGCGGCGATCGCGGAGAGCAGCGGGAACGGCGCCGCCTGCTGCGGCGCGAAGTGGTGGACGCGGAAGTAGGCGCCGTCGACCCCGGCCTCCTCGGCGGCCACCGCGAGGTCGATCGCCTGCACGAGGGCCTCTCGGCCGCTGCGCACCTTCGACCCCGGCACGTCGCGCCAGTGTCCGAACGACAGGAACCCGATCTTCGTCATGTCGATACGAACGCATCCGACGGCACGGTCATTCCGGGCCGACTACGGTGACCAGCATGGACGACCCCCGTCAGGCACTGGTCGCGGAGCGGGCGCGAGGCGAGCGGCTCCTCGCGGACGTCGAGCGCAGCATGCGGGACGTCAGCGACGCCCGGCAGGACGCCAACTCGGACGACGAGCACGACCCTGAGGGTGCGACCCTCGCGTGGGAGCGCGGCTCGCTCGGTGCCGTGCGGGACGACGCCCGCGAGCGGATCCGGCAGGTGGACGCCGCGCTGGCGCGGCTCGAGGCCGGGACCTACGGCCGCTGCGCGGTCGGCGGGGAACCGATCCCCGAGGCGCGCCTCGCCGCCGTCCCGTGGGCCGCGACGTGCGTGGCGCACGCGTGACGCGCCT
>NZ_BACZ01000740.1 GCF_000333375.1 Curtobacterium sp. B18 | reverse complement strand
GCGCCTCCCGTGGGTCACCGGGTGACGCCCGTCAGGTGACGGGGCCGGTGTACTTCTCGCCGGGGCCCGCGCCCGGCGCGTCCTGGATGCTCGACGCCTCGCGGAACGCGAGCTGCACCGAGCGGAGGCCGTCACGCAGCGGACGGGCGTGCTGGTCCCCGATCTCCGTCGCGGCGGCGGTGACGAGCCCCGCGAGCGCGGTGATGAGCTTCCGTGCCTCGTCGAGGTCGGTCTGCTCCTCGGGGTCGTCCGCGAGGCCGACCTTCACGGCCGCCGCACTGAGCAGGTGCACGGCCACGGTGTTGATGAGTTCGACGGCCGGCACCTCGGCGATGTCGCGGGCGGCCTCGTCGGGCTCGGGGGATGGGGTGTCGGTCACGGTGCTCCTCTGCTAGACTCTTCCGCGGCAGATGCTGTCTGCGTGCCCGGACTCGTGCGAACGAGGCCGAACACGTGCTCAGCGTCACGAAAGAGGAGTCTCTCCCACCCGCGGCCGCGCACCACAGGCTACCGGGTCCACACCGCTCCACCGGCGTCCGCGCCGGTCGGCCGTCCCGCAGGGGTCGGCGTCGGGCGGCTGCCGAACGGGTCGAAGATCCGTGCGTCAGATCTCCTCTCTCGTGCCGTCGCCCAGGGCAAACGCCCCGGACGGCCACCACCTGATTGAAGGAGCTCCGCATTCCCGATCCCCGTACCAACGACCGTATCCGCGTCCCCGAGGTCCGACTCGTCGGCCCCCAGGGCGAGCAGGTCGGCGTTGTCCCCATCGCCGTCGCACTGCGCCTCGCGCAGGAAGCCGAGCTGGATCTGGTCGAGGTCGCGCCGAACTCGAAGCCGCCCGTGGCCAAGATCATGGACTACGGCAAGTTCAAGTACGAGGCCGCTCAGAAGGCCAAGGAAGCCCGTCGCAACCAGGTGAACACGGACCTCAAGGAAGTCCGGTTCCGCCTGAAGATCGACGTGCACGACTACGAGACGAAGCGCAAGCGCGCCGAGGGCTTCCTCCTCGGTGGCGACAAGGTGAAGGCGATGATCCTCTTCCGTGGTCGCGAGCAGTCGCGTCCGGAGCAGGGTGTCCGTCTCCTCCAGAAGTTCGCCGAGGAGATCGCCGAGTTCGGTGTCGTCGAGTCGCGTCCGACCCAGGACGGCCGCAACATGACGATGATCATCGCCCCGCTCAAGAACAAGTCCGACGTCAAGGGCGAGCAGAACGCCAAGCGCGCTGCTCAGAAGGCCGAGCGTCGTGCGTCGGAGCACGCTGCGAAGGGCAAGGAGACCACGGACGTGGCTCCCGAGTCCGAGCAGGCCGAAGCTCCCGCCGAATAGGTCCCACCGACCGATCCCGCAACGACGCGGCCCCCCATCCATCCCACGGAAAGGCACCACCATGCCCAAGCAGAAGACCCACTCCGGGTCGAAGAAGCGCTTCAAGGTCACCGGTAGCGGCAAGATCATGAAGCAGCAGGCCGGTATGCGTCACAACCTCGAGGTCAAGAGCGCCAAGCGCAAGGCCCGCCTCAACGAGGACCAGGTCCTCGCCAAGGCTGACGCGAAGAACGTCAAGAAGCTCCTCGGCCACTGAGCCCCGCAGAACGTAAAGGAATAGATCAATGGCACGAGTAAAGAGAGCGGTCAACGCCGCCAAGAAGCGCCGCGTCATCCTCGAGCGCGCCGAGGGCTACCGCGGTCAGCGTTCGCGTCTGTACCGCAAGGCCAAGGAGCAGGTCACCCACTCCCTCGTCTACGCGTACCGCGACCGTCACGCGAAGAAGGGCGAGTTCCGTCGCCTCTGGATCCAGCGCATCAACGCCGCGTCGCGTGCGAACGGCCTGACCTACAACCGCCTCATCCAGGGCCTCGGCCTGGCCGGCGTCGAGGTCGACCGTCGCATCCTCGCGGACCTCGCGGTGAACAACCCCGAGACCTTCGCGGCGCTCGTCGAGACCGCCAAGAAGGCGCTCCCGGCCGACACCTCGGCCCCGAAGGCTGCGTAGTCAGTTCTTCTGCTCCCGAAACCCCCGCCGGTCCGGCGGGGGTTTCGTCGTTCCTAGACTTGTCCCGTGAGCGATCTCCTCGAGAACCCCAAGGCCGGCCGTGTCCGCGCCGTCGCAGCGCTGTCGAAGAAGGACGTGCGCGCCGAGACGGGCCTGTTCCTGCTCGAGGGGCCGCAGGCGGTGCGCGAGGCCATCGAGTACCGCCCGGAGCTCCTCCGCGAGCTCTACGTGACCCCGACGGCCGCCGCGCGCTACGGCCTCGACGACGCGCCCGTCGACACCTGGTTCGTCACGGAGCAGGTGCTCGACGCGATGGCCGACACCGTGACGCCGCAGGGCGTCGTCGCGGTGTGCCAGCAGTTCCCGACGTCGGTGAAGGACGTCTTCCCCGACCCGGGTGCGGTCGTCGAGACCGACGACGACGCGGGCCAGGAGGCGCGGGGCGGCCTGCCGGGGATCGTCGCGATCCTCGAGGAGGTGCGTGATCCGGGCAACGCCGGCACGATCATCCGTGCGGCCGACGCCGCCGGCGCCGACGCGGTGGTCCTCACCGGGCGCAGCGTCGACCCGTACAACCCGAAGGTGGTCCGGTCGACCACGGGATCGCTCTTCCACGTCCCGGTGTCGGTCGGCGTGACCCTCGCCGACGCGGTGACCCGTGCCCGGGGCCTCGGTTACACGATCCTCGCCGCCGACGTCTCGGGCGACGACCTGCCGGAGGTCCGCGCCGACGGCATGCTCGACGGCCCGACCGCCTGGGTGTTCGGCAACGAGGCCCGCGGCCTGACGAGCGAGGACCTCGCCCTCGTCGACCGTGCGGTCAAGGTGCCGATCTACGGCCGGGCAGAGTCGATGAACCTCGCGACCGCGGCGTCCGTCTGCCTGTACGAGTCGGCGTTCGCCCAGCGCACGGCCCGGTCCTCCACAGGGGACTGACGCGCCGGGTCGATCCCCCCGTCCGGCGGGACGGGCCGCGGTATCCCAGGGGCCGGTAGGCTTGGGCCTCGTGTCAGAACCTCTCGAGATCAGCGAATCGGCCGTCGCCGACGCCGTGGACCGGGCCCTCGCTGCGGTCCGTGCCACGACGACCGTCGCCGAGCTGAAGCAGGCCAGGGCCGAGCACACCGGCGAACAGTCCGCGCTGGCGCGGATGAACGCGTCGATGCGCAGCGTGCCGCCGGAACAGAAGGCCGCCGCGGGCAAGCTCGTCGGACAGGCCCGTGGCCGGGTGAACCAGGCGGTCGCCGAGCAGGAGTCCGTGCTCGCCGAGGCCGAGGAACGCGCACGGCTCGACGCCGAGCGCGTCGACGTCACGGCGCTCCCGACCCGCCGGGTGCCCGGGTCCCGGCACCCGCTGTCGCTCCTCAACGAGACCGTGGCCGACATCTTCGTCGGCATGGGGTGGGAAGTGGCGGAGGGCCCCGAGCTCGAGCACGAGTGGTTCAACTTCGACGCGCTGAACTTCGACCCGGACCACCCCGCCCGGGCCATGGCCGACACGATCTTCGTCGAGCCGGTCGAGCGGCACCTCGTCATGCGCACCCACACCTCGCCGGTGCAGGTGCGGTCGCTGCTCTCGCGCGACCTGCCGCTCTACGTCATCGCACCGGGGCGGGTCTACCGCGCCGACGAGCTCGACGCCACGCACCTGCCGGTCTTCACCCAGGTCGAGGGCATCGCGATCGACAAGGGCCTGACCATGGCGCACCTGCGCGGCACGCTCGAGCACTTCGCGCGCCAGATGTTCGGGGCCGAGGCGCAGATCCGTCTCCGTCCGAACTACTTCCCCTTCACCGAGCCCAGCGCCGAGATGGACGTCTGGCAGCCGAACGCCAAGGGTGGCGCACGGTGGGTCGAGTGGGGCGGCTGCGGCATGGTCAACCCGAACGTCCTGCGAGCCGCCGGCATCGACCCGGCCGAGTACCAGGGCTTCGCGTTCGGCATGGGCATCGAGCGGACGCTGCAGTTCCGCAACGGCCTGAACGACATGCGTGACTTCCTCGAGGGCGACATCCGCTTCTCGCAGCAGTTCGGAACGGTGGTCTGATGCGCGTCCCACTCCGTTGGCTCGGCGAGTCCGTCGACCTCCCCGACGACGTCTCCCTCGAGCACGTCCACGCGGCGCTCGTGTCGGTGGGCTTCGAGGAAGAGGACGTCCACACGTACGACCTCACGGGTCCGATCGTCGTCGGCCGGGTGCTCGAGCGTGAGCCCGAGCCGCAGAAGAACGGCAAGACGATCAACTGGTGCCAGGTGGACGTCGGCGAGCCCGAGCCCCGCGGCATCGTCTGCGGCGCGCACAACTTCGACGTCGGCGACCTCGTCGTCGTGACGCTCCCGGGTGCGGTCCTGCCCGGGCCGTTCCCGATCGCCGCGCGCAAGACGTACGGGCACGTGTCCGACGGCATGATCGCGTCGGCCCGCGAGCTCGGCCTCGGTGACGAGCACGACGGCATCCTCCGCTTCGCGGACCTCGGCATGGAACCCGAGGTCGGCGCCGACGCCATTGCGCTCCTCGGGCTCGACGACGCCGCGGTCGAGATCAACGTCACGCCGGACCGCGGGTACGTGCTGAGCATGCGCGGCGTCGCCCGCGAGTACGCCCACGCGACCGGTGCGACCTTCCACGACCCGGTCGAGCGCGTCACGCCCCGCTCGGGCGAGGGCTTCCCCGTCACGATCGACGACACCGCGCCGATCCGGGGCCGGGTGGGCGCGCACACGTTCGTCACCCGCGTCGTCCGCGGGATCGACCCGACCGCGACGACCCCGGCGTGGATGGTCTCGCGTCTCGCCCTCGCCGGTGTCCGGTCGATCTCGCTGCCCGTCGACGTCACGAACTACGTCATGTTCGAGCTCGGCCAGCCGCTGCACGGGTACGACCTCGCCACGCTGCAGGGTGGGCTCGGCGTCCGTCGTGCGATCGCCGGCGAGACCCTGACGACCCTCGACCACGTCGACCGGACGCTCGACCCCGAAGACCTCGTCATCACCGACGACGCCGGTCCCGTCGGCCTCGCCGGCGTGATGGGTGGCGCCCGGACCGAGATCTCCGACCGGACCACCGACGTCCTGATCGAGGCCGCCGGCTTCGACCAGGTGTCCATCGCCCGGACGGCGCGTCGGCACAAGCTCCCGAGCGAGGCGTCCCGACGCTTCGAGCGCGGCGTCGACCCGCTCGTCGCCGAGGCCGCCGCGAACCGTGCCGTCGACCTGCTCGTCGAGCTCGCCGGCGGCACCGCCGACGCCCTCGGCTCGACGCTCGTCGACACCGAGCCCCGCCCGACCGTCACGATGCGCATCGCCCGTCCGTCCGAGCTGGTCGGCGTCGACTACACCGACGCCGAGGTCGTCGACACCCTCCGCGCGATCGGTGCGTCGGTCGACGTCGATGGCGACACCCTCGCCGTCACCCCGCCGACCTGGCGCCCCGACCTCACCGACGACACCACCCTCGTCGAAGAGGTCGCGCGCATCGTCGGCTACGACCGGATCCCGAGCGTCCTCCCCGTCGCACCGCCCGGCCGCGGGGCTCTCCGGGCACCAGCAGGCACGGCGTCGCGTCGCCGCCGCACTGGCCGCCGACGGGCTGGTCGAGGTCGTCACCGCACCCTTCGTGTCCCAGGCCACGCAGGACGCGTACCCGGGCATCGACGGCGCGGGCGGCCCGAGCGTCGTCCTGGCCAACGCCCTCGACAGCGAGCAGAGCCTCCTCCGGCGCAGCGGCGTCCCGGCGCTCGTCGACGCCGCCCGCCGCAACGTGTCCAGGGGGCTCGTCGACGTCGCGCTGTACGAGACCTCGCGGGTGTTCCTGCCGGTCGCGGGCGAGACGCTCGGGACCGACACGGTGCCGGCCGGTGCGGCCCTGCCCGACCGCGACACCCTGGCCGCGCTCGACGCGTCGTTGCCCGCGCAGCCGTTCCACGTGTCCGCGCTGCTCACCGGCAACCGGGTCGTGAAGCAGCCCGGCGTGCAGCCCGAGCCGTACGGCATCGCGGACGCGCTCGACGTCGCCCGCTCGGTCGCCTGGGCCGTCGGCGTGGACCTCACGGTCGCGCAGACGACGCACCCGTCCCTGCACCCTGGTCGCGCGGCGGCGCTCCTCGTCGGCGGGCGCGTCGTCGGCGTCGCTGGCGAGCTCCTGCCCGAGCTGACCGAGGCCGCGGTGCTGCCGCGGGTGGTCGCGGTCGTCGAGCTCGACCTCGACGCCCTCGTCGCTGCGGCACCCGAGCTCGTGTCGGTCGCCCCGATCGTCTCCTACCCGGCGGCGACGCAGGACCTCTCCCTCGTGGTGGGTGCCGACGTCCCGGCGGGTGACGTGCTGGACGCCGTCCGCGGTGGTGCCGGAGACCTGTTGGAGTATGCTCGGCTCGTGGACGACTACCGGGGCTCCGGCGTGGACGAGGGACAGAAGTCCCTGACGTTCGCGCTGCGCTTCCGCGCCACGGACCGCACGCTGACCGCTGCCGAGGCCACCGAGGCCCGTGACGGCGCAGTCCGACGTGCCGGCGAGCGATTCGGGGCGACCCTGCGCGACTGATCCCATCGGGACCAGCACCGCCCGGGGCCGCCGCCTCCGACTCTCTCGACGACCAGTCCGACCAAAGGTGGAATCCCATGTCCGTATCCGTCGCCGTGGCGGGAGCCTCCGGCTACGCGGGCGGTGAGCTCCTGCGCGTGCTCTCCGCCCATCCCGAGTTCGACGTCAGGACGGTGACGGCGTTCTCGAACGCCGGACAGCCGCTCATCGCGACGCAGCCGCACCTCCGCTCGCTGTCGCACCTGACCCTCGTCGAGACGACGGCGGAGAACCTGCGCGGACACGACGTGGTGTTCCTCGCGCTGCCGCACGGGCAGTCCGGCGCGATCACCGAGGAACTCGGTGGGGACGCCCTGGTCGTGGACTGCGGGGCGGACCACCGGCTGACGGACCCGGCGGCGTGGGAAGCGTTCTACGGCGGCGAGTACCACGGCGCGTGGACCTACGGCCTGCCGGAGCTGCTGCACGCGGCACCGACGCCCGGGTCGGCCGACGAGTGGCGGGATCTCGACGACATCGAGACGCAGGGACGGCAGCGCGCGGCCCTCGTCGGGACCAAGCGGATCGCCGTCCCCGGGTGCAACGTGACCGCGGTGACGCTCGGCATCCAGCCGGGCATCCAGGCCGGCCTGGTCGAGTCGGACGACCTCGTCGCCGTCCTCAGCGTCGGTCCGAGCGGTGCCGGCAAGAAGCTCGCGACGACGTACCTGGCGTCCGAGATCATGGGCTCCGCCAGTGCCTACGCGGTCGGCGGGACACACCGGCACGTCCCCGAGATCCAGCAGAACCTCGTGGTCGCCGGGGCCGCCGACGTCACGATCTCGTTCACGCCGGTGCTCGTCCCGATGGCCCGCGGCATCCTCGCGACGACGACCGCGAAGCTCGCCCCCGGCGTGAGCGCACGCGACGTCCGCCTCGCGTGGGAGCAGGCCTACGCCGACGAGCCCTTCGTGCACCTCCTGCCCGAGGGCGAGTTCCCCCGGGTGGCGGACACGATCGGTGCCAACACCTGCCTGGTCGGCATCGCGGTCGACGAGGCCGCAGGCCGCGTCGTCGCGGTCAGTGCCCTCGACAACCTCGCGAAGGGCACCGCCGGAGCGGCGGTCCAGTCCACGAACATCGCCCTGGGCTTCCCGGAGACCCTCGGCCTCAGCACGGACGGAGTCGCACCGTGAGCGCAGACGCAACCCAGTCCACCCAGGGCGACCCGGGCCTCCAGGGCGTCACCGCGGCAGCGGGGTTCCGCGCTGCGGGCGTGACGGCGGGGCTCAAGGCGAGCGGCACGCCGGACGTCGCCCTCGTCGTCAACGACGGACCGGCGGCCGCGGTCGCCGCGGTGTTCACGAGCAACCGGGCACAGGCACACCCCGTCATCTGGTCGCGTCAGGTCGTCGGTGACGGTGTGGCGCGCGCGGTGGTCCTCAACTCCGGCGGTGCCAACTGCTTCACCGGCCCCTTCGGCTTCCAGACCACCCACCTCACGGCCGAGGCGGTCGGCGCGGCACTCGGCATCGGCGCGGGTGACGTCGTCGTCTGCTCGACCGGGCTGATCGGGGTCGGCGACCAGACCTTCCGCGACAACGTCCTGCGGGGCGTCGACCTCGCGAGTGCGGCCCTGTCGTCCGACGGCGGCCCGGACGCGGCGACCGCGATCATGACCACGGACACGAAGCCGAAGCAGTCGGTCGTCTCCGAGGACGGCTGGACCGTCGGCGGGATGGCCAAGGGCGCCGGCATGCTCGCGCCGGGCCTCGCGACCATGCTCGTCGTCATCACGACCGACGCGGTCCTCGGCTCCGACGACCTCGACCAGGCGCTCCGCGCGGCCACGCGGGTCACGTTCGACCGCGTCGACTCCGACGGCTGCATGTCGACGAACGACACCGTCGTGCTGATGTCCTCGGCAGCGAGCGGCGTCACCCCCGAGGTCGGTGACTTCCAGGAGGCCCTGACCGCCGTCTGCGCGGACCTCGCACGGCAGCTGCAGCAGGACGCGGAAGGCGCGAGCCACGACATCGCGATCGAGGTCGTGCACGCCGCGACCGAGGACGACGCCGTCACGGTCGGGCGGAGCGTCGCCCGCAACAACCTGTTCAAGGCCGCGGTGTTCGGCAACGACCCGAACTGGGGCCGGGTGCTCGCGGCGATCGGCACCACCGACGCCGAGTTCGACCCCTACGCCGTCGACGTCTCGATGAACGGCGTGCGCGTCTGCCACGCCGGCGCACCCGACGAGCCGAGCGACCGCGTCGACCTGACCCCACGCGACACGCACGTGCTGATCGACCTCGGGGTCGGCCCGCACGCGGCGACGATCCTGACGAACGACCTCACGCACGACTACGTGCACGAGAACAGCGCGTACTCCAGCTGATGGCCGACGACACCGGATTCCTCTCGAAGGAAGAAGAGCACGAGCTCGCGACCGTCAAGGCCGCGACGCTCATCGAGTCCCTGCCGTGGCTGAAGCGGTTCTCGGGCAAGATCGTCGTCGTCAAGTTCGGCGGCAACGCGATGATCAACGGCGACCTCAAGCGCGCGTTCGCCGAGGACATGGTCTACCTCCGCTACGCCGGCCTGCACCCGGTCGTCGTGCACGGCGGCGGCCCGCAGATCTCCGCCGCCCTCAAGGAACAGGGCATCGAGTCCGAGTTCCGCGGCGGGTACCGCGTCACCACGACCGAGGCGATCACGGTCGTCCGCGACGTGCTCGCGGGCGAGGTCAACCGCGAGATCGTCGACCTGGTGAACGAGCACGGCGAGGGCCTCGCGGTGGGCGTGTTCGGTGACGGCGGCTCGCTGTTCACCGGCGAGAAGAAGGGCGTCGTCGTCGACGGCGAGCACTTCGACCTCGGACACGTCGGCGACATCACGCACGTGGACCCGTCCGGGGTGCTCGCCGCGATCGAGGCCGGTCGCATCCCGGTGGTGTCGAGCATCGCGATCGACGACGCCCACCCCGACCAGGCGCTCAACGTGAACGCCGACGCCGCGGCCGGAGCGCTCGCGATCGCCCTCAAGGCGTCGAAGCTCATGATGCTCACCGACGTCCCGGGCCTCTACCGCAACTGGCCGGACCGCGACTCGATCGTCGACCTCATCGCGGTCGAGGAGCTGCGCGCACTCCTGCCGTCGCTCGAGTCGGGCATGATCCCCAAGATGACCGCGTGCCTCGACGCCGTGGTCGGCGGGGTCGGCGGGGCGACGATCATCGACGGGCGCATCCCGCACTCGATCCTGCTCGAGGTCTTCACCCTGCGCGGTGCCGGCACCGAGGTGATCCCGGACCCCAGCCGACGCACCGAGAACCAGATGACCCACGCCGAGATCGGCCGACGCGTCGCAGCACCGTCGACCGACAGCGGCACCGGCCAACACGTGGCCAGCACGACCGAGAAGGGACAGCAGCAGTGAGCACCGAGACGCAGACCGAGACCTGGAACGACCGGTTCGGGGCGTCGCTCATGCGATCCCTGACCCCGCCGAAGATCATGCTCGAACGTGGCCAGGGCTGCCGCGTCTGGGACGTCGACGGCAACGAGTACCTCGACTTCCTCGCCGGCATCGCCGTCAACTCGCTCGGCCACGCGCACCCCGCGCTGGTCGAGGCGATCAGCGACCAGGCCGCGAAGCTCGTGCACGTCTCGAACTACTTCGCGACGCCGCCGCAGCTCGAGCTCGCCGAGCGACTCAAGCGCATCACGGGTGCCGGGGACGCCGGCCGGGTGTACTTCGGCAACTCCGGCGCCGAGGCGAACGAGGCCGCCTTCAAGCTCGCGCGCCTCAACAAGGGCGCCGACGGCCGGAAGACCCGCATCCTCGCCCTGAAGCAGGGCTTCCACGGCCGCACGATGGGTGCGCTCGCGCTCACCGGCAAGCCCGCCCTGCAAGAAGACTTCCTGCCGATGGTCCCGGGTGTCGAGCACATCGACACGTCCGTCGACGCCCTCGAGGCGGCCCTCGACGACACCGTGGCCGCGCTGATCCTCGAGCCGATCAAGGGCGAGGCCGGCGTGGTCGACCTGCCCGAGGGATTCCTCCTCGCCGCCCGTCGCCTGACCGAGGAGCACGGCGCGCTGCTGATCCTCGACGAGATCCAGACGGGTGTCGGCCGCACCGGCAACTGGTTCACGTACCAGGGGCACGGCTTCCAGCCGGACGCCGTCACGGTCGCCAAGGGCATCGCCGGCGGGTTCCCGATCGGGGCGCTCGTCACCTTCGGCTGGGCGTCCGACCTGTTCTCGGCCGGCCAGCACGGCTCCACGTTCGGCGGCAACCCCCTCGGCACCCGGGTGGCGAACGCCGTCCTCGCCGAGATCGAGCGCGCGGACCTCGTGTCCGGTGCGGTGACGAAGGGGGAGCGCATCCGCGCGGGCATCCAGGGCATCGGGTCACCCCTCGTCGAGGAGGTCCGCGGATCCGGCCTGCTCATCGGGGTCGGACTCACCGGGCCGATCGCCGCCGCCGTCAACGCCGCCGCGCTCGAGCGCGGTCTGATCATCAACGCCCCGAACGAGTCGAGCCTGCGCATCGCGCCGCCGCTCATCGTGTCCGACGCCGAGATCGACGAGTTCGTGTCGATCCTCGGCGAGAGCCTCGCCGCAGTCGCCGCCGAGCAGGGCGCCACCACCCAGGAGACCTCAGCATGACCCGTCACTTCCTCCGGGACGACGACCTCAGCCAGGCGGAGCAGTCCGCGATCCTCGACCTCGCCGAACAGATGAAGGCCGACCGCTGGGGCGCGAAGCCCCTCGCCGGGCCGCAGAGCGTCGCCGTGATCTTCGACAAGTCGTCGACGCGGACGCGGGTGTCGTTCCACGTCGGGATCTCCGACCTCGGCGGCAGCCCGCTCATCATCTCCACCGCCAACAGCCAGCTGGGCGGCAAGGAGACCCCGACGGACACCGCGCGGGTCCTCGAGCGCATGGTCTCGGCGATCGTGTGGCGCACCTACGGTCAGGCCGGACTCGAGGAGATGGCGGCGAACACGAGCGTGCCCGTCGTCAACGCCCTGTCCGACGACTTCCACCCCTGCCAGCTGCTCGCCGACCTGCTGACCATCCGCGAGCACCGCGGCACCCTCGCCGGGCAGACCGTGGCGTTCGTCGGCGACGGCGCGAGCAACATGGCGCAGTCGTACCTGCTCGCCGGCGCCACCGCCGGCATGCACGTGCGGGTCGCGGCGCCGTCCGCGTTCTCGCCCGCCGCCGATGTCGTCTCCGACGCCGAGCGCCGCGCTGCCGAGACCGGCGGGTCGGTCCTCGTCGTGACGGACCCGGTCGCGGCCGTCGCCGGTGCGGACGTCGTCGTCACGGACACCTGGGTGTCGATGGGCAAGGAAGACGAGAAGCAGGCGCGCCTGGACACGTTCAACGGGTACCGCGTGGACGACGCGATGATGGCGCACGCCGCCGACGACGCCGTCTTCATGCACTGCCTGCCGGCCGACCGGGGCTTCGAGGTCACGGCCGAGGTCATCGACGGTCCGCGCAGCATCATCTGGGACGAGGCGGAGAACCGGCTCCACGCCCAGAAGGCACTGCTCGCCTGGCTCCTGGCAGCGAACGCGACCGGAGCCCCGGCGACCGGCGCCCCGGTGACCGGCGCCACCGCGACCGGCGCCCCGGCGACCGGTACCCCCGCGATGACCAGCGCCCCGGCGACCGCCTGACCGAGGGAGACCACCGTGGCAGACCGCGTCGTCCTCGCGTACTCCGGCGGACTCGACACGTCCGTCGGTATCGGCTGGCTGCGTGAGGCCACCGGCAAGGACGTCGTCGCGCTCGCGGTGGACGTGGGCCAGGGCGGCGAGGACCTGGCGGCGATCCGGCAGCGCGCACTCGACTGCGGCGCCGTCGAGTCGATCGTCGTCGACGCCAAGGACGAGTTCGCGGACGACTACCTCGTGCCCGCGCTGCAGGCGAACGCGTCGTACCAGAAGCGCTACCCGCTCGTCTCCGCGTTGAGTCGGCCGCTCATCGCGAAGCACCTGGCGCTCACGGCGAAGCAGCTCGGCGCCGACAGCGTCGCCCACGGGTGCACGGGCAAGGGCAACGACCAGGTCCGGTTCGAGGCCGCGGTCGCGGCGATCGCCCCCGACCTGACGAGCATCGCGCCCGTCCGGGACCTCGCGCTGTCCCGAGACGAGGCCTTCGCCCACGCCCGGCAGCGGGGTCTGCCGATCGGGCAGTCGGAGCGGTCGCCGTGGTCCGTCGACCAGAACGTGTGGGGTCGTGCGGTCGAGACCGGGTTCCTCGACGACCCGTGGACCGCGCCGGTCGAGGAGCTCTACGCGTACACGCAGGACCCGACCGTCCCGCGTGACCCGGATGAGGTGACGATCACCTTCGAGCGGGGCGTGCCGGTCGCCATCGACGGCCAGCGCTTCAGCGTCCTGCGCGTCGTGCAGGAGCTCAACGCGCTCGCCGGCAAGCACGGTGTCGGCCGCATCGACGTGGTCGAGGACCGCCTCGTCGGCATCAAGTCGCGCGAGGTCTACGAGGCCCCGGCTGCCGTGGCGTTGATCACGGCGCACGAGGAGCTCGAGAACCTGACCCTCGAGCGCGACGTGAACCGGTACAAGCGACGCGTCGAGTCGGACTGGGCCGACCTGGTCTACGACGGACTGTGGTTCAGCGGGCTCAAGCGGAGCCTCGACGCCTTCATCGCCCACACCCAGCAGCACGTCTCGGGCGACGTCCGGCTCCGGCTGCACGCGGGCCGCGCGGTCGTCACGGGTCGTCGGTCGAGCCAGAGCCTCTACGACTTCGAGCTCGCGACCTCCGAGACGGGCGACGCCTTCGACCAGTCGCGGTCGAAGGGCTTCATCGACATCTGGTCGCTGCCGAGCAAGATCTCCGCCCGACGGGACCTCGCGAACTGACCCGGACCCCAGACCGCGACCCCCTGACCCGGCACCCCGAACCCCGACCCCGAACCGCGAACCCCGGACCCGGACCCGGCACCCAGGACCCCGACCCGGCACCCAGAACCCCGACCCCCGGACCCGGACCCGGCACCCAGGACCCCGACCCGGCACCCAGAACCCCGACCCCGCACCACCACCCCAGCACCGCTCGACCGGATGACGAGAGAACCATGACCGACGCGAACCAGCCCGCCGCCAAGACCGACGCCACCAACACCGGCGCCCTCTGGGGTGGCCGCTTCGCCGACGGCCCGAGCGCCGAGCTCGCCGCCCTCTCCCGATCGACCCACTTCGACTGGCAGCTCGCCCCCTACGACATCGCCGGTTCGAGGGCCCACGCCCGGGCCCTCGCCACCGCCGGGTACCTGTCGGCGGACGAACTCGAGCGGATGCTCGCCGGACTCGACCGCCTCGAGGCCGCGCACGCCGACGGCTCCCTGCAGCCGGCCGACAGCGACGAGGACGTGCACGGCGCCCTCGAGCGCCTGCTCATCGCCGATCTCGGCCCCGAGCTCGGCGGCAAGCTGCGGGCCGGCCGGAGCCGCAACGACCAGATCGCCACGCTCGGCCGGATGCACATGCTCGACCACGGCCGCCGCATCGGCCACCTCGTCATCGACCTGGTGGACGCGATCTCGCAGCAGGCGAGCGAGCACCCCGGCGCGATCATGCCGGGCCGGACGCACCTGCAGCACGCACAGCCGGTCCTGCTCGCACACCACCTGCTCGCCCACGCGTGGCCGCTCGTCCGCGACCTCGAGCGACTCCGGGACTGGGCGGACCGCGCGAGCGTCAGCCCCTACGGTGCCGGTGCCCTCGCCGGCAGCGCGCTGGGACTCGACCCGTCGGCGATCGCCCACGAGCTCGGCTTCGCCCGCCCCGCGGACAACTCGATCGACGCGACGGCGGCACGCGACGTCGTCGCCGAGTTCGCGTTCGTCCTCGCCCAGATCGGCATCGACGTGTCCCGCCTGGCGGAGGAGGTGATCCTCTGGAACACGAAGGAGTTCGGGTTCGTCCGGCTCCACGACGCGTTCTCGACCGGGTCGAGCATCATGCCGCAGAAGAAGAACCCGGACATCGCCGAACTCGCCCGGGGCAAGTCCGGTCGGCTCATCGGCAACCTGACGGGCCTGCTCGCGACGCTCAAGGGCCTGCCGCTGGCCTACAACCGGGACCTGCAGGAGGACAAGGAGCCCGTCTTCGACTCGGTCGCCACCCTCGAGGTCCTGCTCCCCGCCTTCACCGGCATGATCGCGACCCTGACCTTCGACACCGACCGGATGGCCGAGCTCGCTCCGCAGGGCTTCTCGCTCGCGACGGACGTCGCCGAGTGGCTGGTCCGGCAGGGGGTGCCGTTCCGTGACGCGCACGAGGTCTCCGGCGCCCTGGTCCGGTACTGCGAGGAGCGGGGCGTCGAACTCGACGACCCCACCGACGACGAGTACCGGACGGTCTCCGAGCACCTCACCCCCGAGGTCCGCGGCGTCCTCACGATCGAGGGCTCGGTCGCATCGCGTGCGGGGATCGGCGGCACGGCGCCGGACCGGGTCGCCGAGCAGCTCGCGTCGCTCACCCGGCGCGTCCACGACCTGGCGGAGGGCGCGCCCTTCACCCGATGACCCACCCCACGCTCGCGCTGCTCTCCGAGCCGGCTCCGGTCTCCGCACCCGCGCTGCTCGGTGCGACGATCGCGGGCAGGGGTGTGACCCTGCGCATCACCGAGGTCGAGGCCTACGCCGGCCCCACCGACCCCGGGTCGCACGGGCACCGCGGTCCGACCCCGCGCAACCGTCACCTGTTCGGACCGCCCGGGACCCTCTACGCCTACCGTTCGTACGGCATCCACACCTGCGTGAACGTGGTCAGCGGTCCGGACGGCACGTCCTCCGGCACGCTGCTCCGCGGGGCGCAGGTCGTCGACGGGGTCGAGACGGCGCGGGCCCGACGTGGAGCGGCCGTCGCGGACGTCGCCCTGGCGCGTGGGCCCGGCAACCTCGGCGGCGCGCTCGGTGCGGTCCTCGGCGAGGACGACGGCAGCGGACTCCTCGACGGGTCCGGCCCGTACCGGCTCACGTTGGCTCCCGGCCTGGAGGCGCGGCTCGCCTCCGACGGCCCGGCTCGCGTCGTCGAGGAGCTCCTGTCCGAGACGGTGCCCGGCCCGACCGGGACGGGCACCGTCCCACGGATCTCGCGCGGACCGCGCACCGGTGTCGCCGGCGTCGCCGGCGGCGCGCGGTTCCCCTGGCGCTTCTGGCTCACCGGCGACCCGACGGTGTCGCCGTACCGGCGGCACAGGGGTGCGCTCGACTGATCCCCACCGGCACGGCCGACCCGCGCCTCCTGGCCCGTCTGCGCCGCTACGATGGCTGGGTGTCCAGTGAATCCGCTCACGATGTCCTGACGCGCCAGCAGAACGACCCGACCTTCGCCTCGGTCTGGGACGAACTGCGCTGGCGTGATCTGGTGCACGTCTCCACCGACGAGACGGCACTCGAGGAGGCCCTCGACGGTGAGCCGATCACGTACTACTGCGGCTTCGACCCGACCGCGGCCTCCCTGCACTGCGGCAACCTCCTGCAGCTGCTCACGATGCGTCGGATCCAGCTGGCCGGGCACAAGCCGCTGGCACTGGTCGGCGGATCCACCGGCCTGATCGGCGACCCCCGGCCGACCGCCGAGCGCACGCTCAACACCCGCGAGACCGTGGGGGAGTGGGTGACGCGTCTGCAGGGGCAGGTCTCACGGTTCCTCAGCCCGGACGGCGAGAACGGCGTGCGGTTGGTGAACAACCTCGACTGGACGGCACCGCTGTCGGCGATCGACTTCCTGCGGGACATCGGCAAGTACTTCCGCGTGAACTCCATGCTCAAGAAGGACGCCGTGGCCGCGCGTCTGAACTCTGACGCGGGCATCAGCTACACCGAGTTCAGCTACCAGATCCTGCAGGGGCTGGACTACCGCGAACTCTTCCTGCAGTACGGGTGCACGCTGCAGACGGGTGGGTCGGACCAGTGGGGCAACCTCACCTCGGGGACGGAGCTCATCCGACGGACCGAGGGTGCGGCCGTGCACGCGCTCGGCACGCCGCTGATCACGAACTCCGACGGCACGAAGTTCGGCAAGAGCGAGGGCAACGCGATCTGGCTCGACCCGGAGATGACGTCGCCGTACGCCTTCTACCAGTTCTGGCTCAACACGGCGGACGCCGACGTGGTCGCCCGGCTGCGGCAGTTCACGTTCCTGTCCCGCGCCGAGATCGAGCGGCTCGAGCAGGCCGTGGCCGACGAACCCTTCCGACGAGAGGCGCAACGGACCCTCGCGTTCGAGGTGACGGCCGTCGTGCACGGGGTCGAGGCGACGCAGGCGGCGATCGATGCGTCGGCGGCCCTGTTCGGCAACGGCGACCTCGGTGCGCTCGACGCCGGCACGCTCCGGTCGGCGATCGCGGAGCTCCCGGGGTCCGTGGTGTTGCCGGGTGACGCCGACGTCGCCCGGGCGCTCGTCGACACCGAGCTGGTGAAGTCCCTCGGCGAGGCCCGCCGCGCGATCGACCAGGGCGGCGTCTACGTGAACAACGCCCGAGCCGACGACGCGACCGCGCAGCTGTCCGGCCTCGCCCTGCCCGGCGGGGTGGTCGTGCTCCGTCGTGGCAAGAAGACCCTCGCCGGCGTGACGCTGTCCTGATCGTCCCGGCCCGTCGATGCCCGGTTCCCCTGGTGGGAGCCGGGCATCGCTGCGTTCGGCACCGGTTGTTGCAGAACGCGACACGCCCGGGATGTGGCGCGTCTTGGCGCACCCGCTCAGAGCTGCGTATAGTTCTTACTCGTCACCCCAAAGGTGCGGCGGAGCGGCTGGAGCGAGAGCCCAGAGCCTGCCGGCCTCAAGCGGGACCATCCTCCACTGAAGTTCAGACCTGGCCTTGCGCTGGATCGCTTCGACGCCTAGGATGACTACTCCACCGGTTCTCTCCCTCGGGATGAGCCACAGGACCTCCGGGTCCGACGCAGGCTTCGTGCCTGGCCGGTGACTACCAAGAACGAAAGCCTCTCTGGCGGAACCTCTTTCGAGGTCGAGTGGGGAGTGCGTCTGGTCCTTGAGAACTCAACAGCGTGCACATTGTCAATGCCAATTTATTGACCCCGTGCCTGGTCTGCTTCGGCAGGTTGGGTCGGAGACAATTCCTTTTGGATTGAAGATTGTCAGTAGACAGTCAACGGTCAGAATCAACTCGGTTCGATGCTTTCGGGTGTCGGATCTGTAATTTTTTACGGAGAGTTTGATCCTGGCTCAGGACGAACGCTGGCGGCGTGCTTAACACATGCAAGTCGAACGATGATGCCCAGCTTGCTGGGTGGATTAGTGGCGAACGGGTGAGTAACACGTGAGTAACCTGCCCCTGACTCTGGGATAAGCGTTGGAAACGACGTCTAATACTGGATATGACTGCCGGCCGCATGGTCTGGTGGTGGAAAGATTTTTTGGTTGGGGATGGACTCGC
>NZ_BACZ01000741.1 GCF_000333375.1 Curtobacterium sp. B18 | reverse complement strand
CTCCGCGACGTCGCCGGCATGCTCCGCTCGTTCGACTACGTCGCCTGTGCGCTCGCGCAGGACGCCGAGCCCGTCGACGCCGGGGCGTGGGCACACGACGCACGGTCGTCGTTCCTCGACGGGTACCAGCGGGGGACGGGATCGGACCTGCGGGCACACCGCGAACTGCTCGACGCGTTCGAGCTCGACAAGGCCGTCTACGAGGTCGTCTACGAGACCCGCAACCGTCCCGACTGGGTCGGCATCCCGCTCGCGGCGGTCACGCGCCTGGTCGCGCGCAGCGCGGCCTGACCGACCGACCGAGGGCTGCGGCCCGGGACGGGATCGGACGATCCACGGGAGGCG
>NZ_BACZ01000742.1 GCF_000333375.1 Curtobacterium sp. B18 | reverse complement strand
CGCCGAGATCGCCGAGTACCGACCACGGGAGCGGGCGAGCAGGGACGCCCCGGCGGACCCGGCCAGCGGGAGCAGGGTGACCACGACGGCCCCGAGCCCGCCGACGCACAGGGTGATCGCGAACTCCGACACGAAGGACACCCAGAAGCCGGAGCCCGGCGTCACCGAGTGGAGCACCCAGCCGGCCGCCGCGACGACGAGCAGCGCGATCGACCGCCAGGTGGCACTGCGGGCACCGGCGACGATCGAGGAGCCGAGCCGGAGCGCCTGGGTGTCGAGGTCCGGTCGGCCGACCGGGACGAGGACGGCCCCGACGATGACGGCGGGCGAGAGGTCGAAGGTCCGGGTGATGCCGCACGCCACCAGGGCGGCGAGCACCAGCCACGGGGAGACCCGGAAGCCGATCGTGTCCCGGTCGGTCCCCGCAGCCCACCGCGACGCGAGGACGATCGTCGTCGTCAGGACCGCCGCGCCGAGCAGGACCGCGATCGCCAGGCGGACGTACCGGGCCTCGAGCGAGACGCCGACGCCGAGCAGGGTGGCGAGCCCGACCACGAGCACGGCGACGGTGATCGACGCCCAGGTCGGCAGCGCGTCGTCGCCGCGCCGCCGTTCGGCGCGGGGACGGTTGCGACCGAGGAGCCCGGCGAACGGCGAACGGATCCGGCTGCGCGCGACCCCGCCGACGACGGCGAGCGGGCCGGCGATGAGCACGAGGAAGCCGGCTGCGACGGCCGTGGCGACGATGACGGTGCGCCACGAGAAGGCCGCCTGGATCGTCGGGACGGTCGTGTCGTACTCGGTCGAGGCGGTCCAGTCGCCGGCCGGGCCGGACCAGTCGAGGCCGCGGCCGCCGGTGCTGCCGGCGCCACCCGACCCCGTGCCGCCGGTGCCCGCGCCACCCGACCCCGTGCCGCCGGTGCCTGCGCCACCGGTCCCCGCGCCGCCGGTGCCTCCGCCATCGGTCCCCGCGCCGCCCGTGCCTCCGCCGGAGCCGTCGGACCCACCGGTGCCCGTGCCGGTCCCGGTGCCGGCCCCGCCGCCCGGCGCGCTCGGGGTCCCGGACGCGGTGCCGCTGCCCGTCGACCCGTCGCCGGGCGTGCTCGTGGTGCCGGTGAGGACCACCCGCACGGCCGCCGACGTCGGCGAGAAGTTCCCGGCAGCGTCGTGCTGGGCCGCCGTGAGCGCCACCGTGCCGCCGCGGAGGGTCGAGCCGTCCGTGGCGCAGGACCACCGCCCGGACGCACGCACCTCGGTCCGGCACACCGGCGCGTGGTCGGCGTAGACCGTGAGGACGGCACCGGCCTCGCCCGTGCCGCCGATCGTGACGGGCTGTACCCGCACGCGGTCGCCGGACCCGGGCTCGGTGATCCGCGGGGCCGTC
>NZ_BACZ01000743.1 GCF_000333375.1 Curtobacterium sp. B18 | reverse complement strand
CGGCCGGCTCCCTGGCCGCGCTCGGCGTGGAACCCGTCGGCACCCTGCTGTGCGTGCACGGCAACCCGACGTGGTCGTACCTGTGGCGGTCGGTGCTCCGCACCTCGCTCGACGTCGCCGCCGCCGGCGGTCCGGCATGGCGGGTCGTCGCGGT
>NZ_BACZ01000744.1 GCF_000333375.1 Curtobacterium sp. B18 | reverse complement strand
CGTCTACCGCGAGTTCCAGGCGGGGCAGCCTGGAGCGCAGCAGCCCCCGTTCGTCCTCGGGCACGAGAACTCCGGCTGGGTCGAGGAACTCGGCGACGGCGTCTCCGGCTTCACCGCGGGTGACGCCTACCTCGTCTACGGCCCGGTCGGCTGCGGGCACTGCTCGTACTGCTCGAAGGGGCAGGACACGTACTGCGACAACGCCGCCACGAACCCGTACGCGGGCATCGGCCTCGGGCGCGACGGCGGGATGGCGGAGTACGTCACCGTGCCGGCACGCAACCTCGTGCCGCTGGGCGACGCCGACCCGGTGGGTCCCGCTGCCCGACGTCTCGCCGGAGCTCCTGCGCCGTGCCGCCCGGGACGGCATCGCCGAGGTCGCCGACGCCGTCCCGACGAACGCGGGCGACGCGATCGTGCGCAAGGTCCGCTCCGAGGTGTGGGGGCGTCCG
>NZ_BACZ01000745.1 GCF_000333375.1 Curtobacterium sp. B18 | reverse complement strand
GCCGAGCACGACCTCGTCGGCGTCGAGGGCGCGGACGAGGTCCTGGTCGTGGGTCACGGCGACGATCGCGGTGCCGGCGTCGGCCAGTCCGCCGAGGCGTTCGACCACGGCCTGCCACGTCGCCCGGTCCTGCCCGGACGTCGGCTCGTCGAGCACGACGACGGGCGGCCGCGAGGCGACGACCGTGCCGATCGCCAACCGCCGCTGCTCGCCGCC
>NZ_BACZ01000746.1 GCF_000333375.1 Curtobacterium sp. B18 | reverse complement strand
CGATGCTCCGGCACCGCGTCGACGGGCTCGTGCTGCTCTCGCTCGTGCTCGACGAGACCGAGCGCGCCGAGCTCGAGCTCACACGCCACCCGATGATCGTGATCGGCGGGCCGGCGCCCGGGCTCCGGAACGTCGGCGTGGACGACGTCGTCGTCGCCGCCGTCGCCGTCGATCACCTGTGCGGCCTCGGCCACCGGGACGTGGCGTACGTCGGCGGGCAGGACGAGGCCGGGATGAACGTCGCGGTGCCGTCGTGGTCGGTCGTCACGCGCCCTTGCGCTCCGCGATCTTCGGCGCGATCGAGTCGACGGGCGCCTCGACCGCTTCGGCC
>NZ_BACZ01000747.1 GCF_000333375.1 Curtobacterium sp. B18 | reverse complement strand
TATGATCTGGGCTGCGGTTCTGGACGAACAGCACTGGCGCTGCAACGATCCGGCTGGCGGGGGACGTACAAGGGCGCAGATATCGTCCGGTCTCTCGTAACCTATCTCAAGACAAAATGTCTTGGGTATGACGCGGTGGTACAT
>NZ_BACZ01000748.1 GCF_000333375.1 Curtobacterium sp. B18 | reverse complement strand
GGAGACGGTCGAACCCGCCGCCCGTGCCGAGGTCCGCTCGAAACTGGGCGCCTTCGTGCGCGGTCGCTGGTTCGAGCCGCCCTTCGCCGGTGCGGGTTTCACCGCTTTGATCCTCGACGCGCTCGACGCGATGGCGGCCGGCCCCGGCGGCCCGCCGCTGCTGCCCGACGGCCAGCCGCTCGACCTGATGGTGACGGTCACCGATTTCCACGGCCACCCCGAGCGGCTGAAGCTCCATTCGCCCGACGAGGTGATGGAGACCGAGCATCGCCTGACATTGGGCTTCACCGATCGCGGCTTGCCCGACGCGGACGGCGTGCGCACCATCGCGGACCCGGCCGAGCTCGCCTTCGCGGCGCGCGCGACGGCCAGCTTCCCCGGCGCCTTCCCGCCCTTCCATGTCGGCGAACTGGACGGGGTGCTGGCCGAACGCGAGCGCGACTGGCCCGGCCGCGACGACTTCCTCGCCCGCGCCCTTCCCCGCCACCATGCCGCCAGCCATGTCGAATCAGCGGCTCTCATCGACGGATCGGTGCTCGCCAACGCGCCCTTCCGCCCCGCCGTCAACGCGCTGCGTAACCGGCCGGCGCGGCGCGAGATCGATCGCCGCTTCGTCTATATCGATCCGCATCCGGGCAAACGCAGCTTCCGCCTGTCTGGCGGCGCGGCCGAATTGCCGGGATTCTTCCAGACGATCTTCGGCGCGATGTCCGACATTCCGCGCGAACAGCCGATCCGCGACAATCTCGAATCGATCGAGGCCCGGTCGCAGCGGATCGAGCGGATGCGCAGCCTGACCGACGCGATTCGTCCCGAGGTGGAGGCGGCGGTGGAAGAAGCGCTCGGTTCCACCTTCTTTCTCGATTCGCCGACGCCCGCGCGGCTGGCGAGCTGGCGCGCCAAGGCGCACGAGCGGGCGACCAAGGGCGCGGGCTACGCCTTCGCCTCCTACGGCCACCTCAAGCTCAACAGCGTGTCGGAGGAGTTGGCGATCCTGCTCCACTCGCTCGCCGGCCCCGCGCACCGACCCTCGCTGCAGGCCTATCGCGACGCGATCGCCGGCTACGTCTCCGAACAGGGGCTGCGCGACATGCACGCGCTCTCCGCGAATGGCGCCTCCGACGCGGCGGTGCTGTTCTTCCGCCGCCACGATCTGCGCTTCCGCATCCGCCGCCTGCGTTCCTCGCGCGCC
>NZ_BACZ01000749.1 GCF_000333375.1 Curtobacterium sp. B18 | reverse complement strand
ATCGTGGTCTCGGAGCAGGTGCTGAGTTTCACGTTGGAGATTGCCGACCGCTTCCTGGTCATCGACAAGGGCCGCTTCGTCTACGAAGACACGCGCGCCAACGTCGATGCACCCACCATCAGCAAGTACCTGTCGGTCTGATCTGACCGTCTTTTCAGAGGAGCAAGCCCATGCGACATGGAGACATTTCAAGTAGCCGCGACGCCGTCGGCGTAGCCGTGGTGAACTACAAGATGCCGCGCCTGCATACGCGCGGCGAGGT
>NZ_BACZ01000750.1 GCF_000333375.1 Curtobacterium sp. B18 | reverse complement strand
GATTCGGCCGGTAATGCCGATACGATGGTGTCCGAGCTCGGTTTGACGGGCCTACCCTTCGTCAATGTCGCCAATGGCTGCGCGACGGGCGGATCGGCGATGTTCGGGGCGTACAACACGATCAAGTCGGGCGAATTCGATCTCGGCATCGCGGTCGGCTTCGACAAGCATCCGCGCGGCTCCTTCTCGCCGCTGCCGGCCGACTGGGGCCTGCCGGACTGGTATGGCGAGACCGGGCTGATGCTGACCACCCAGTTCTTTGCGATGAAGATCCAGCGCTACATGGCGACTTACGC
>NZ_BACZ01000751.1 GCF_000333375.1 Curtobacterium sp. B18 | reverse complement strand
CGCGTCGCGGCGGCGCGGCACGGTCGGCCGGGGTCGCGTCGTGCTCGGCGACGGTGTCGACGACGGCGTCCCGTGCACCGGCTGCGGCGTCCTTCGCCGAGTCGGCGGCGTCCGCTGCCAGCTCGGAGGAGCGGGCCAGCGCCTCGGTCGCCGCGTCACGGACGTCACCGGTGGTCTCGGCGGCGGAGTCGACGGCGCGCTTGGTCGCGTCGGCGGTGGCGTCCGCCGCACGGCGGGTGGCGTCGGCCGTGGCGTCGGCGGCCCGCTTGGTCTGTTCCGCCGTCGCCTCCGCGGCGTCGCGGGTGGCGTCGGCTGCCTGACGGGCGACGTCGGCGGTCGCCTCGGCGGTGCGCTTGGTCACGTCGGCGGTGGCGGACGCGGCTCGCTTCGTGGCGTCGGCGGTGGCCTCCGCCGCGTCCTTCAGTGCCGCGCCCGTGGCGTCGGTGGCGCGCTTGGTCGCATCCGCGGTCGCGGTCGCGGCCTGCTTGACGGCGTCGCCGGTCGCCTCCGCCGCCCGGCCGAGCGGCGACTGCTCGTCGTCGAACGGACCGTGCACGTCGAGCACACGGACGTCGACCGAGGTCGGGACGTCGGACACCTGGCGCGTGGCCGCGGCGACCTGCTTGCGGACCTCGTCCGCGACGGCGATGACCGGGTGCGGGTAGCTCACGACGACCGAGACGTTCACCGCGAGGGCGCCGTCCTCGTCGTCGACCTGGACGCCCGCGGTCCCGGCGCTCTTCCCGAGCTGCTGGCGGAGCTGGTCGGCCGCGCGGGCGGCGAGACCGCCGAGGTGGTGCACGCCGGGGACGCCGAGCGCCGTCTCGGCCGCGGTGCGGGCGACGACCGTCACGGTGCTCGCGTCGTCGGGCAGGGGCTCCGTGAGCTCCGCGGGCAGGGCGACTTCGGTCACCTGCGTGTGCGCATTCGGGTCGTGCTGCATCGTTCTCCTCCTCGTTCGGTCCACCGGAAACGTGTCGGGGCACCCGACATCGCGAGTGCCCCGACACGGTTCGTGCGTCCTACTTCTTGAAGACGTCCTTGACGTCCTCGCCGGTCTGCTTGACGCTCGCGGCGGCCTGGTCCTTCTTGCCCTCGGCGACCTTGTCGTCGTCGTTGGTGGCCTTGCCCACGGCTTCCTTCGCCTTGCCGGCGAGGTCCTGAGCGGCGTTCTTGATCTTGTCGTCGAGTCCCATGAGGGGTCCTTTCATCAGTCGGGCTGACGCCCGGTGGGTGGTGCGTCCGGCGGGTCGGGAGGCGCGGTGGCCGCCCGGCGCGCGTGTGTCAGTGGACGCGGGTTGCCTTGGCGAGGGCGGAGCGGGTGCCGCCCGTGAGGTGGACCAGGATCGGCAGTTGCCGGCCGAGGGTCCGGTCCAGCGTGGAGACGGCGTGGTCGACGGCGTCGAGGACGGTGACCGCGTCACCGCCGCGGCGGACCGCGACGCGGATGCGTGCGGCGCGCTGACGACGGACCAGGTACGTGTCGACCCGGGTACCGACGACGTCGCGGACGTCCTGGAGCTCGTGTTCGACGACGTCGCGGACGAGCGCGACGTTCACGGTGACCTGGTCGTCGCCGGAGCGTTCCCGCACGGCGACGGAGGTCCCTCCACGACCGCGGGTGAACACCCACAGCAGCGACAGCACGATCACGACCGCGCAGACCGCGACGACGATCCACAGCGACGACGCGGGCACGTCGAGGTTGCGCGGCAGGTCCACGTACGGTTGCACGGCGTCCCGGACCGGGGTCAGCACGCCGGCGCCGATGGTGACACCGACGATGACCGCGACCAGGCCGAGCACGAGCAGGATGATCCGGTTCATGGTCCGGTTGCTGCCGGTCATGCCAGCGTTCCCTTCTCCTCGACGCTGACGCTCACGCGCCGGCCGAAGCGTTCGTCCAAGCCCGCCAGGCGTGCCTGGACGGCGTCCCGGACGACGGAGTCGTCGACGGGGATCCCGCTGACCGGCACCACGCGCACGTGGGTGGAACGGCCACGAGCGGTCGCGGACGTGTTGCCCTCGGGCACACCCGCGGCGAGCCCGGCCGCGTTGGCGGCCGTCGAGGCGACGATGCGGCTGTCGATGATCACCGCGCCACGGTCGTGGTCGATGACCGAGCGGTGCTGCCGGCCGGGCTTGAGGGCCAGCACGATCAGCACCACACCGAGCACCAGCAGCACCACCGCGACGACCTCGGCGATCGTCACGAACGCCGCGTCCGGTCGCAGGGCCGCGTCCACGACCTGCTGCGGGTCCGCCACGAGCGGCGGACGGCCGATCCCGGCGAGGACCGCTTCGGTGCCGATCCACGCCGCGACCAACGCCAGCACCACGAGGGCGACGGCGACCGCGGTCGAGCGGGAGCGGTGCACGCTGCGGCGACGGATGCGTCGTTCCACGGAACCGTTGCTCATGATGGCCTCCTACAGGGTCCGGGACCGGTGCTCGCGCACGATCCCGGTGAGTTCGATGTGGGCACTGCCCACCCGGCGGCCGGTGAGGTCCCCGACCCGGCCCTTGACCTCGTCAGCGACCCGCACGGACCGGGCGAGGATGTCCTCGCCCGCCGAGATCGGACCGGTGATGTCGAGCGCGAGCGCCCCGGACGCATCGCCCAGGCCGACCCGCACCCGCTTCGCGGGCGCGCCGAGCCGTTCGGCTGCGACGGCCCGCGCCAGCGAGGTCAGGGCACGAGCGGTGATCTCGACCCGGCCCGGGACGTCCGGGCCGGCACTCACCGGGAGCTCCGACGCCCGGTCAGAACGTCCGTCAGGGCACCGCGGTCGATCTTGCCCGTCACCAACGCCGCGACGAGCGCGCCGAGAGCACCGAACACGACCACCAGGACGAAGCCCCAGAACCCGAACTGCAACGCCACGACCGCGAGGATCGCGCCGATCAGCGCGCCGACCAGTGTGTTACTCAACGCGGGACTCCTTCTTGTCGTCGTTGTCGTCGTCGTCGCCCGGGATGTAGACGTCCTGGACGGTCACGTTGACCTCGGCGACCTCCATGCCGACGATCTGGGTCAGCGCACGGGCCACCGCGGAGCGGACGCCGTCGGCGACCTGCTGCAGCGACACCGGATACTCGGCGACGATCACGATGTCCGCGGCGACCTGCTTCTCGCCGACCTCGACCTTGACGCCCTGACCGAAGTCACGCTGACCGATCGCGTCGCGGATCGCACCGATCGCACGCGCTGCGCCGTTGCCGAGCGAGTGCACACCGTTCACCTCGCGAGCCGCGATCCCCGCGACCTTCGACACCACCGTGTCGTCGATCGTGGTCTTGCCCGTCACGCCACCAGCCGGTGCGGTCGCAGCGCGGCCCGCGGTCGTCGCAGCCGGGGTGGTCGTCGTGGTGTCAGCCATCGTGGTTTCCTTCCGATTCGGTCCCGCCGGGCGTTCCCAGCGGTTGCTGTTCACGGATGAGACGGGGCTGACTCGAGGATCGTCACACGGGGCCGATCGAGTTCAGGAACTTCCCAGGGATGGCGCGGAACGCGCAGCGCTGCGTACCCCTGCTGTGCCGACGGTCAGCGAGCTGCGCTGATTCCGTCCGACGCGTTGCGTTCTGCAGCACCACGGATCGACCGCACGGCCGCCATCGGGGACTCGCCCCGTTCCTCCAGGAAGAGCTGCTGCAGCCGCCGTGGGCGCACGCCCGCGGCGTCGGCGATCGCCTGCAGCGTCAGTGCCTCGTCGGGGTTCGACTCGATGAACTCGACGGCACGACGGAGCCGCCACGAGGCGCGGCCCGGTCGGGCGGCGCGTGAGGAGCGCAGGGTCGACGCCGGGTCCTCGCCGAACCGGTCGCGGTACGCGACGGCGAGACGTCCGTGGTTCGTGAAGCCCCATCGCCGGGCGATCTCGGTGACGCTCTCGTCGCCGTCCGTGTGCAGGAGCTCGCGTCGGACGCGGTCGAGTCGGTGGTCGCGGAGGAAACGGTGCGGGGTCGACCCGAGGGTCCGCGAGAACACGTCCTGCAGGCCGCGCTGGCTCAGCCCGCACGCGGCGGCGATCTCGGGGACTGCCGGGCGTTCGGCGGCGTGTTCCTCGATGAACCGGACCGCGTCCCGCAGCCGGTTCGCCACCGGGACGTCCGAGCCGCGGTTCCGGACCGGGAACGTGTCGAGGACGACGACCGCGAGCCGGCGGTTGAGTGCCGTGCGCATCGGGCCGAGCACGCGGTCGTCGACGAGCATCGGACCGATCTCGCGCACGAGGTGTCGGAGGGGCTCCTGGCGCGCGACGACCTCGTCCTGCTGGTCGAACAGGAGCGGGCCGTCGGGGAGTGCGAAGCCGAGGTCCTGTCCGACCGCGCGGAGGAACCGGTCGGCGATGTGCACGCCGTTGTAGATCGTGCCCGTCGACTCGAAGCGGTAGGCCTCGGACGCCGAGGCGATGTACGGGCTGCCGGGGACGACGACGCGGGACCGGTCGGCGAAGTGCATCTCGAGCTGCCCCTTGGTGAGCCAGAACACGACGTGGTCGTCCCGTGGCCCGATGACTCCACCACGCCTGCCGCCCTCGGCCCGCATCGTCCGGAGCGTCAGGTCGTCGTCGCCCACGACCGTGTACTCGTAGCGGGTGTCCCGGGTGGCGAAGGTGCCCGAGGCGAAGTCGGAGCCGTGGTACTCGGCCTCGAAGATGTCGGAGTAGTCCGACCCGTCGCCGTCGGCGAACCGCAGTCTGCGGAAGCCGTTCGTCGCCGCCTCGGTCATGATCGCATCATCGCACGGTTCGTCCCGGGTCACGGCAACGGCGGATGGGTATACCCTAGGGGGGTACCGTACGGATGACGGAGGCCAGCATGCACGAACACGTCGGCTACATCGGCGACAAGGACGACCTGCTCAAGCGACTCCGTCGCGCCGAGGGGCAGGTGCGTGGCATCGCGCGCATGGTCGAGGACGAGACGTACTGCATCGACGTCCTCACCCAGATCTCCGCAGCGAACCGGGCACTCGAACGCGTCGCCCTCTCGCTGCTCGAGGACCACCTGCGGCACTGCGTCGCCGAGGCCGTCGCCGAGGGCGGTGACGCTGCGGACGCGAAGGTGCGCGAGGCCAGCGACGCCATCGCGCGGCTCGTCCGCTCCTGACGGCGTCGACGCCGACGTCGTGACCCGACCCCAGAAGGGAACCACCATGACCACCGAACTGCTGCTCGTCGAGGGCATGACCTGCGACCACTGCGTGATGAGCGTCACCGAGGAGCTCGGCGAGCTCGACGGGGTGTCCGACGTCCGGGTGCGGCTCGTCCCCGGCGGCGCCTCCGAGGTGACGGTGACGTCCGCGGCGCCGGTGCCGCAGGACGCGCTCCGCGCCGCCGTCGCCGAGGCGGGGTACGAGGTCGTGCGGTCATGACGGACGGGGTCGTCGAGCTCGACATCACCGGGATGACCTGCGCCTCGTGCGCGAACC
>NZ_BACZ01000752.1 GCF_000333375.1 Curtobacterium sp. B18 | reverse complement strand
GGCAGCGTCGAACTGTTCATCGTCGACAAGACGCTGCGTCCGCGCCTGGTGGGCGGGCCGGTCAAGCTGCCGTTCCTGCCGACCTTCTTCGGCCTGGTGGGGGGCGTGAAGACCATGGGCATCGTCGGGCTGTTCGTCGGCCCGGTGCTGATGGCGCTGCTGGTGGCCGTGTGGCGCGAGTGGGTGCACCACGAGGAAGCCGAGCGTGACACCGCCCGCCTCCGGGCCGCGGCCCCGCCCGACCAGACGCCGGCCGCCGGCCCGCGTATTTAGGTGTAATCTAGCTCTCCCCGCGCTCGCCGGCGCCTCGCCCGGCACGCGCCTGCCCTGTGCGCAGACGCTTTGCAGCTTACGCCGCGGGGTCTGAGGGGTTGGCAGGTTCATCATGTCCGCGTCGTTGCAAGAAGATGAGTTAGCGGTCCTGCGCGAGCAGGGTTTCGTGGTCGCGCGCCAGTTCGCCGACCCGGCCGAGGTGGCGGCGCTGCGCGCGCTGGCCGAGCGCCATCTGCGCGGCACGTGGCGCCCATCGAATACGAGGCGGACCTGCGCTATCCCGGCGCGCCCGAGTCGCGCAACGCCGAAGGCGGCCTGACGGTGCGGCGCCTGCTCGGCGCCTACGGCCGCGATCCGCTGTTCGCGCAATGGGCCACCGACGCGCGCATCGGCCAATCGCTGGCGCGCTATTTCGGCGAGACGCCGGTGCTGTC
>NZ_BACZ01000753.1 GCF_000333375.1 Curtobacterium sp. B18 | reverse complement strand
CCCTGAGATCGCCCGATCCGGTGACGGTCGCGTTCGCGGTGCGGGCCTTGCCGGTAAGGCTCATGTCGCCCGATCCGGTCATCACCGCCAACAGTGCGCCGACATCGACCGTACCCACCGACAGAGACCCGGATCCGGACAGCGCGAGATCGAGCGCGTCACCCTGCACCCGGTCCACCGTCACGTCACCCGATCCGGTGACCGCCACCGCGCCCAGCGCCGGCGCG